>JASFLD010000570.1:0-3417 GCA_050118275.1 Gemmatimonadales bacterium | reverse complement strand
CTGGATGGTGCGCATCGGGTCGTTGGCGATGTTGCCGGGCACGGTGGTGACTTCCTGGCGCGACACCGACACCGCTCCCACCGGATAGGACGGCAGCACGCGTTCCGCTTCGACAACGATCTTCTCCATCTCGAACTGCGCCGGCTCCATGGTTACACGGAGCGGCATGTCGTCGTCCGGCCAGTCGACTGTCACCACGCGGCGCTGGTAGGCGATGTGATCGAAGACGATCACGTGACGCCCGTCCGGCACCTCACCGAAGTCGAAGAACCCCTCACTGCTCGTGAGCCGGACCTCGACGGTGTCCATGGTGACGGTGACGAACGGGATGGGTTCGCGCGTGTCGGCGTCGCGCACCGTCCCCTGCAGAGTGGAACGCGCGAACGCGGCCGTCGATGTCAGCACGACCGCGGTGACGAGCGATACCAGGACGGCGCGGTTCATGCAGACACTTCTTCACACTAGCGCTCTCCCCGGCGGGAGGATGCGCTAGCGCGACCCTCCCTGAATGTCGACCTCGTCGAGGGCCCGTCCGGTGGCGGAAAGCAGCGCGTCCGGCCCCACGGGAGAGCCCGTCGCTTCCTTCATCCACTCGTCGGGGGTGACGTTGCCGATGATGGCGACGCGCTCGAACTCCGGGCCGATCGCTCCCACTTCCCGCATCCGCTCCTCGATCTGCAGCGCGATCATGAGACCGATCGGATAGTCGGGCAGATAGAGGAAGGAGTGGATCATGTGCGAGTAGATGCCCAGGAGCACCACGTCCTTTGTCTTGAAGACGGGTGCGTAGTAGCGGTTCCAAATGTCCCTGGCAATGTCGATGGTGGCGTCCTTGAGCTGGGCCGGGGTGGCGTCGGGGTTGTCGTACATCCAGTGCCACACTGCCATGTCGACAAGCGCCACCGCCGCGATCTCGCACGTGCCCCAGTAGGTATCGAGTGCGGCCATGGCTTCTCGCTTCGGATCTGGCTCGGCGACACCGAGAAGGTCGAGGTCCTGGTTCTGGAACACGAACGCGAGTGCCTCTGTGAACGCGGTATTGGGGACGCCCTCGAGCAGGGTGTAGTCGATGTCGTTGAGCGAGAGCGTCTGCTCGACGTTGTGCCCCATCTCGTGCACGGCGATGTTGAACCCCTTGTAGTCCATGCCGTCCTTGCCGACGCGCGTGCGCAGCCGCGACGGCTCGTCACGCATCTGTGCGCCCCAGGCATGGCCTGAGCCGCGCGCCGGTTCCACCAGAATGTTGGCGGCCAGGTACTGGGCGCGATCACGGGCAAAGCCGAGTCCCTCGAGCAGGTTGGGAATGTCCTTCTCGTACGCTTCCGGCGTCGGGTAGCGTTCGCGCACCATGGCGTCCAGTTCCTGCTGGGTCATGGCCGGGCGCGGGCTGAATCCGTTGTACCAGATGTCGAACGGCTCCAGCGGTCGTCCCAGGCGCGCCTCGATGAGCGCGCCCACCTGTGCCAGATACGGCGACGAAAGTACGGCGTCGAACATCTCGCGCACGCGTTTCTCGGGGATCTCGCGGTTCTCGTCGAAACGCCGAGCGATCAGCGTAGGAGCGGTGGGTGAATAGGAGTCGAGGAGTCTCGACGCCTGGAAGGTGCCCAGCAGCACCTGGTAGCGCGTGTCGGGCTCGGGGTCGTTCGAAACGGCGAGATCGCCGGGCGCCTCGGTTCCGGCATCGTTGACCGCCGCGGGTGAAACTTCGTTGGAAAGCGGATTCCAGTCGACGAAGGGGTTATCGACGACCACATCGGGAATGGTCTGTTCGACGATGTGCTCCATCACCCTCTCGATCATGCGCTGCTTGGGCAGTCCGTCGTTGCCATTTGCGTACTGCGCCTTGATCTCGTCGCGCAGGTTCCAGTGCGACAATAACCGCATCTTTGGCGGGAAGAGTCGGTTTCCGTCCGCGTCGAGCAGGTGGTGCATCCAGATATTGTACTCGGCAATGTACTGGTCGGCGACCGCGCTCGCCTCGGCGATGGCCTGGTTGACCTCGGCGGGAACCCGTCGCGAAAAGCGCTGTGCCAGCCGTACTTCCGCCCACTGGCGGCGGCTCCAGTCGTCGCCCTTGGCTATGCGCTCTTCCAGCGTGGTGAGCGGGAAGTTGAGGAGCACAACAAAGGCGATCTTGTTGGCAAAGAAGTCGTCGCCCACGTGAGCCGACGCGTCGTAGGCGGCAAAAATCTCGTCGAACGGCAGGATGGGCCCGATGTCGAGGTCGCTCTGGCGGCGGAATGCCAGGGTGATTTCGTTCATGTGTCCGTCGAGCTGTTCGAGGAGCCACTGGTAGCGCGTGAACATCTCGTCGAGCGTTTCCTGGTCGCCGGCGAAGTGCCGGTTGACGAAGGCCGCGAAGTCCTCGCGGCTTCCATCCTCGTCACGCCAGTACTCGAGTACCTGGTCGACGCCACGCTGGGCGCGCGCGAGCTGCGCCTCGCCGTGCGCGGCAACGAGCTGTTGGACGACCTCGTCGCGGGCCCCGTCGGCCCAGTCCGGGGTCTCGGAATGCACCGCCGTCATCGCGCCCCCGAGGCACAGGGCGACAGCCGCGAACAATACGAAACGTGACATGGAATTCCTCCTGGTACGGTAATGATGCGCTTCATCGGACCATACTACCCCATTTTGGCGATGCGTTGGGCCAATTCCAGCCCGCTGAGAAAGGCGTCCTCCACCCCGCCGCCACGGCACCAGTCGGCGCACACGCCGGCGCGCGTGGCCGCGTCCCAGAGGAACCCATCGTCCAGCGGCTCGGTGGCGGTGGCGTATCGCCAGCGATGCGCGCCGACGAAAACCCGCCGCGGGAGTTCGTCTCCCACCCAACGCTGGGCGAACTCGTGCAGCAGGTCTCCGGCGACAGTGTCGGGCTCGGCTTCGAGGTGAGAGGCGGTCCACTCCGGCGAGGCGTGCAGCACCCACGACTCCGTATCCGTGCGTCCCGGTTTGGCGCTGTTGCGCACCGCCAGTGAGACCGGATCTTCGGGAAACGACCCCACATCCCAGTCGAGTTCGAGACGACGGTCGAACGCCGCCATCACCGCCCAGCACGGCGCCATGGATACGCCGCCGATCCGGCGTAGCAACCCCCGGGCCTGCGAGAGGAACACCGCCGCCTGCCTGGGCGGCGTGGCCACCACGACGGCGTCGAACCCGCCGAGGTCGGCGGCGTACTCTCCCTGAAGCCGCCAGGTGCGACCGGCACGCCGGGCACCGGCGACTCCCACGCCGGTGATCAGCATCACGCCGGCGGAGAGCGAGCGGCACAGCGTACTCATCCCGGGTATGCCGACGTGGAGCGTCTCACCTGCGTCAGCGTCGTGCCCACCGCCCGTCACCCGGGGCCGCCAGGGCGCCGCCACACCGGTCGAGCACCAGTTCGCCAGCACCTCGCGGAAGCGCGCGTCGCGG
>JASFLD010000569.1:0-3419 GCA_050118275.1 Gemmatimonadales bacterium | reverse complement strand
CCCATCTTGTACAGGAACTGCTCGCCCGTCTGCCGGTGGCGGTTGAGCAGCACCTTGGTCAGCTCCGGGTGCAAAGCGCGCTCCATGCGCTCGGGATCGCCGGAGTACGCACCCTCGATATAGTCGAGCGCCGTTCTCTCCACCTCGCTCCTCGCGACCTCGAAATCGTCCGGCTCGCGGCCGGTCGTCCCCGGCTGGTTCGGCGACCACAGCACGTTGACGATCTTCCACTCACCATCCAGTTTCGCCAGCTGCAAATAGTCGTACCAGAGCGCCCCCACCGCCCTGGCGGCCGCCAGGTCGTTCCCGACGTCGAAAACGGTGACCTCGACGTTTTTGTCGACTTCCGCCATCCTCTCCGCCAAACCGCGCACCACCTCGACCAACGTGGTACGCGTGTTGTAGGCGAGCGATTGCCGACCTGTCTGGGGGAGAGTTCTCACGACCACTTTGGTCAGCTCGGAGTGCACGCCCCGGGCCACCCGGTCGGCGTCGGCGGTCACGGCACCCTCCATGTAGTCCAGCGCCGCGCGAACCACACCCTCTTTGTCTGTCTCATTGTCCGCCGCATCCTGAGCCGCGGCCAGGCCGGACGCCACCACCGTAATCAGAATGCCGAGAATTGTACTCTTCATCGACCAACGCCCCCTTCGACTTGACTGGTTCGGACTTCTCACAGGCTACTCTGCATTCAATACCTTGACTGGATCTACTCGTAGCGCACTCCGCGCCGGAACCCAGATAGCCAACAAGGCGATCGAGACCATCAGCAGGGACACCGCCAGATACGTCGGTGGATCGCTGGGAGATATGCCATAGACCAGACCGGAAAGAGCGCGGGTGGCAGCGAGGGCGCCGACCAGACCCAGTGCCAGGCCCAGCACCGTGAGCCGAATCCCCTGACTCATGACCGTCGTATAGATGTCCCGGGTCTGGGCTCCCAGCGCGATGCGCAGACCGATCTCCGGGATCCGTTGGGAGATCGCGTAGCCCACCACTCCCGCTACCCCCACAGCGGCGAGCAGCAGCGCCACCGCGCCGAAGATCAACAGAAGCGTCGTACGAAAACGCGGACCGGCGATCGAGCGGTTCATCACCGCCGACATGGCCTGCACCCGACTGATCGAGAGGCGCTCGTCAACACCCCAGATCGCCGCCCGAACGTCTTCGGCCCCTTCGGTTGGGTGACGCTGCGTCCGCACGACCAGGGTCATGCGCACACGTCGGTCGGGATCGAGTTCCTGGGCGTGCGGGACATACATGATCACCGTCGGCTCGATGCTCAGGCCCACATCCCGGACATCGCCTACCACGCCGACCACCTCGCGGGAGACGTTCGGGATCCGGTCACGAGTCTCGTACAGAGTGACCCGCTTGCCGAGTACGTCATCTCCCGACGTCACGTCCAGACTGGCCGCTAGCGCCGCCGCCGACTCATTCAGTATCGCCACGGGCGGCGCGTCGGAATCGTCTCGGGCGGTGAAGGCTCGGCCACGCCGGACAGGAATCCCCATCGCACGAAAGTAGTTTGGGCTCACGACTCGTATCTCGAGGCACGTCGGCCCATCGTAGTCGGCGAATTGACCCGGTTGCGGAAGTGGCTGATCATCGCGCCAGACGAACTCGCAGTTCTGTCCGCCGCTCATCGGCAGGAGGTTGATGGCGCCAACGGCGCGGACGCCGGGCAAGCCCGTCACCCTGTCCAGGATGTCCGTGTACAGCCGGGAGAGTTGCTCCGGCTCATCGTAGTCCCCGCTGCGTGGCGACACCTGCAGCGTCAGCAGGTTCTCGGAACGGAATCCCGGCTCGACTCGACGGACGTTCCACAGGCTCTTCAGCAACAGGCCACCGCCGGCCAAGAGAATCAAGGTCAGAGCGATCTCGGCCACGATGAATGCCCCGCGAAGCCGCTGGGTCGCCCGGTCTCCAGTGCTCCCACGGCCCACGACCTGAAGCGCCCCCGCGAGATCGGTACGTACAGCCCGGTACGCCGCCGTCAAGCCAAACACCACCGCCGTAAGCAGAGAGACGAGCAGCGTGAACCCCAGGACCACGCTGTCGATGCGAATCTCACTCAGTCGCGGCAGGTTCTCCCCCCCAAGCGCGAGCAAGGCGTCCAGGCCGACCCATGCCAGGTAGAGTCCCACCGCTCCAGCGAGCAAGAAAAGCAGGCACACTTCGGTGAGCAGCTGGCGAACGATACGGCCGCGACCGGCACCCAGCGCCGACCGCAGGGCCACCTCGCGTGCGCGGACCACCGTTCGCGTCAGGTAGAGGTTGGCCACATTGGCGCAGGCGATGAGTAGCACGAGGCCTACTGCGCAGAGCAGTATTATGACCGCTCTGCGAACCGAACCTACCATGTACTCTTGGGCGGTCATCAGCTGCGCCCCGTCGTCCGCGTTCGCCTCGGGGTACTCTGCCGCCAGGTAACCCCAGATCCGATCCTGGTCGGCCTGAGCCTCGTCCTGCGTCACTCCATCACGCAGGCGTGCGATCGCGCGCCAGCTGTGGTTCAGGCGCGAGAGCGTTGCAGCGTCCCAGTCGGCCGGTCTGGAGCGCCACACCCCGGGATCGCGGAACGGATCCACAAAATCGGCGGGCGCCACGCCGATCACGGTGTATTCGGTGTCGCCCAGCTCGAGCGTCGTCCCCAAGATCCGCGGATCGCCGCCCAGCATCTGCTGCCAGAAGCCGTAGCTCAACACAACGACGGGAGCGTGGCCGAGCTCATCTTCCTCCGGCAGGAAGAAGCGGCCCAGTGCCGGTCGAACGCCGAAAACCTCGAAGTAAGATGCGGACACGGAAGCGGCCGCCAGCTGAACCGGTTCGCCACGGCCGTAGAGCACCGGATCCCACCATCGGAACGCGGCGACGTGGGCCAAAGTGCGATTCATCGCCCGCACGTCCTCGATCTCCGGGTAGGCCAGCCAGCTGTGCCGCAACTCCATCACGCCACGCTGCGTTCCGAGGATGTGGACCACCTTGTCGGGTTGGTCGTAGGGGAGCGGCCGGAGGAGCACCCCGTTCACCACGCTGAAGATGGCGGTGTTGGCACCGATCCCCAGCGCCAGCGACACGACCGCCACCGCCGTGAAGCCGGGATTCTGCCGAAGCTGTCGCACGCCGTAACGGAGATCGTGCCAGACGCCGCGCATGGTTATCGCCCCTCTCGCTTTTTCTATCGAGAGCGTATGGCAGATCATGGGCCACGCGAGACCGGATCAGCGCTACCCGATCCCGTCTACATTCCCAAGCGCACAAGCCCAAGCCGTATATTCGGTTAGGCGTGACGACATACACGACGGAGTCGGGGCCGAGGATGAGCGCGACCGTCGACTCATCATGCCTCGCCATCCGCTTCCGGACAGGATCGTGCCGATTCCGAACACCCGAACCGCGGCCGCGGCGATCGAGTG
>JASFLD010000568.1:0-3420 GCA_050118275.1 Gemmatimonadales bacterium | reverse complement strand
GACGCGGAAAGGCGATCCGCGGACGAGGAAAGCGACCGCTGAAGGCCCTCTCCGACATGTTGAAGGGCAAGCAGGGTCGCTTCCGCCAGAACCTGCTGGGCAAGCGGGTCGACTACTCGGGCCGCTCGGTGATCGTTGTGGGTCCGGAGCTCAAGTTGCATCAGTGCGGCCTGCCGAAGGTGATGGCGGTGGAGCTGTTCCGGCCGTTCATCATCCACGAGCTCGAGCGGCGCGGTGAGGCGGAGACGGTCAAGCGTGCCAAGAAGATCGTCGAGCGGGGCGACGACCCGCGCGTCTACGAGGTTCTCGAAGACATCATCAAGGACCACCCCGTGCTGCTGAACCGGGCGCCCACGCTGCACAGGCTGGGGATCCAGGCCTTCGAGCCGGTCCTCGTCGAAGGCAAGGCGATCCGGATCCATCCGCTGGTCTGCGCCGCGTTCAACGCGGACTTCGACGGAGACCAGATGGCGGTGCACGTACCGCTGTCGTTTGAGGCGCAGCTCGAGTGCCGTGTGCTGATGCTGTCGTCGAACAACATTCTGAAGCCGTCAGACGGAAAGCCGATCGCGACGCCGAGTCAGGACATGGTGCTCGGCATTCATTACCTAACGAAACTTCCGGAGGACTTCGACAGGAGAATCGAGAAAGCTCCGTGGTATTCGTCGATCCATGAGGTCGAGCTGGCGCTGGCAAACGGTCGTTTCATGCTGGCGAACAGAGCGCTGGATTATCACGCACCAGTTCACTTCTGGTACGATCACGATTGGCAAGCCACGACCGTGGGACGGGTTCTGTTCAACGACATCTTGCCCGAGGAGATCGGCTACGTGAACGAGACCGTGACCAAGGGTATCGCATCGAACCTCGTGTTCCGCTGCTTCCGCCGGGTCGGTCTCAGTCGAACGACGGACTTCCTCGATCAGCTCAAGGATTTTGGATTCAAATTCGCGACGATCGGGGGAACGTCGATCGGCATCGAGGACTTGGAGATCCCGCCGCAGAAGCCCGAGATCATCGAGTCGGCCCGTAGCGACACCGAGCGGTTCACACGGGCGTACTCGAAAGGTGTGATCTCGAATGGCGAGCGGTATAACCGCGTGATCGACGCCTGGACGCACGCCAACAACGACGTGGCCGATGCAATGGTCGGAGCGCTTCGCAAGTCCCGGGGTGGCTTCAATCCGGTGTTCATGATGTTCGACTCGGGATCGCGAGGCTCGCGGGATCAGATCAGGCAGCTGGCGGGAATGCGTGGTCTGATGGCCAAGCCGCAAAAGAAACTGACCGGTGGTATCGGCGAGATCATCGAGAGCCCGATCCTGTCGAACTTCCGGGAAGGCCTGACGGTGCTCGAGTACTTCATCTCGACACACGGGGCGCGGAAAGGGCTGGCTGACACGGCGCTCAAGACGGCTGACGCGGGTTACCTCACTCGCCGTCTGGTTGACGTAGCACAGGACATGACGGTGACCGAGGGCGACTGTGGCACGGTGTTGGGGCCGGATATGTCGGCCCTGAAAGAGGGCGAGGATATCATCGAGCCGCTGCGCGATCGAATCGTCGGCACCGTCGCCCTCGAGGAAGTAGTCGATCCGATCGACGGACAACGGCTGGTCAGAGCCGGTGAACTGATCGATGAGGAAACCGCCGAGGCAATCGAGGAGGCAGGGATCCAGGCGGTGCGAATTCGTTCGGTGCTGACCTGCGAGTCTCGACGTGGCATATGCCGACAGTGCTACGGGCGAAATCCCGCCACCATGGACATGGTCGATCTCGGTGAGGCTGTGGGGATCATCGCGGCTCAATCGATCGGTGAGCCAGGCACGCAGCTGACTCTGCGGACGTTCCACATCGGCGGCACGGCGGCTCGGATCGCGGCGCAGACGCAACGGAAGTCGAAGGTCGACGGAACGGTCGGCTTTGACCGTGTCACCATGGTGGTAGGAGCGAACGGTCAACGCATCGTGACCAGCCGTGAAGGCGAGTTGCAGATGCTGACGGCCGACGGCCAGGTACGTTCACGACTGACCGTGCCGTACGGCGCTACCCTCCACGTGGATGACGCAGAGCGGGTCAAGACGGGGCAAATCCTCTTCAGCTGGGATCCCTACTCGGAGCCGATCGTCGCCGATCTGGCCGGAACCGTGGACTTCCAGGACATCGTCGAGGAGGAGACGGTGCGCGAAGAGCTCGACGAATCGACGGGCCGTCGCCAGCTGACGATCATCGAGGACCGGGAGAAGAAGCTACATCCTCAGATCAACATCCAGGCCGACGGCAAGAAAGTGCGGGAGTTCATCGTGCCGGTCGGGGCCCAGCTGGTTGTGCGCAACGGGCAGGGAGTGGAGCCGGGCGACACTCTGGCCAAGATCAGTCGGGAAGTCTACAAGACCCGTGACATTACCGGCGGTCTGCCGCGGGTCGCGGAATTGTTCGAGGCGAGGCGGCCGAAGGACCCCGCGACGATCGCCGAGGTCGACGGGACGGTCTCGTTCCGTGCCATCAAGCGGGGTAAGCGAGAAGTCATCGTGACCTCGGACAGCGGAGAGGAAAAGATCTACGAGATCCCGGTCGGCAAGCACCTGCGCGTCCACGAGGGTGACCGCGTACGCGCGGGCGACCGGCTCTCGGAGGGTCCCGTGAACCCGCACGACGTCCTGCGAATCAAGGGACCGCGAGCGGTTCAGGACTATCTGCTGAACGAGATCCAGGAGGTGTATCGACTTCAGGGCGTGCGGATCAGCGATAAGCACATCGGCGTGATTGTCCGGCAGATGTTGCAGAAGGTGCGAATCGTCGATCCTGGGAAGACGGAATTCCTCGAGGGCGAACACGTCGACCGGGTCGAGTTCCTTGACATGAATGCCAAGATGCGGCAGCAAGGCAAGAAGCCGGCTCGCGCCGAGCCGCTTCTGCTGGGCATCACCAAGGCGAGTCTGACCACCCGTTCGTTCGTCAGCGCCGCATCGTTCCAGGAGACGACGCGTGTGCTGACCGACGCCGCCGTGCGTGGCGCCGTGGACGATCTGGAGGGCTTGAAGGAGAACATCATCATCGGGCACCTGGTCCCCGCCGGGACCGGCATCCACCGCTACCATGACACCGAGTTCTTGGTTGAGGGCGCACCGATCGAGCAAGAGATAAGCGAGCTGGCGACCGCCGGCGCCGAAGCGCCGGAGACGCCGGAGATAAGCCTGGCCGACCTCGTGAAGGGGTCGAGTCCTCCGGCCGCTGGCTTGGGTGACTGACTTGTACCCAGGAGAAGGCAGGCCCTGGATTCGTGAGATGACGGGGCCTCGCCTCTTCGAGTTCGACCGCATGGCGGCGAGGCAGCCGCTCGGATCAGGGTTCTGGACCGGCATCTTATTTCTGTAGGATGATTTACGGTTTGTCGCGACCGTGGAGGTTGGCTGCTGT
>JASFLD010000567.1:0-3423 GCA_050118275.1 Gemmatimonadales bacterium | reverse complement strand
ACCATATCGGGATACTCACCGGCCAGGTCCATCTGCATGAGCGACTCCTGCCCGATCACCGTCTGGTGCAGCAGAACGTGGTTCAGCACCGAGCCCAGGCTGTACTTCTTCACGCCATCCGAGGCGACGGCGGCTTCGACGGCCTCGGAGATGGCGATGCCCAGCGAGCCGGGGCTGTCGGGCGACTCGGCCAGCACCGAACGACCGAAACCCGTGCGGTCGCTGGGGCTGGCGACGACGTCGGCGCCGAACGCCTCCATCATCACGCGCCGGTACGGCTTCTGGTCGTACGAAATTCGCACCATGTAGACCTCGAGATCGAGATCGAAGCAGCTGGCCGCGAAGGCAAGTGCCGAGCCCCACTGCCCGGCACCCGTCTCGGTGGTCAGCGCCCGCGTGCCACCGGTCTTGTTGTAGAACGCCTGCGCCACCGCCGTGTTCGGTTTGTGGCTGCCGGTGGGTGAGACGCCTTCGTACTTGTAGTACAGGTGCGCCGGTGTATCGAGCGCCTTCTCGAGCCGCCTCGCGCGGTGGAGCGGCGTCGGCCGGTACAACTTGTACACGTCACGAATCGGTTCCGGGATCTCTATCTCGCTCTCCGTGCTCACCTCCTGCGCGATCAGCTCCATCGGAAAGAGCACCGAGAGGAAGTCGGGTGTGACCGGCTCGTGGGTCTGCGGGTGCAGAACCGGAGCCGGGTCCACCGGCATGTCAGCGCCAATGTTGTAGTAGAATCTCGGTAAGTCCGACTCGTTCAGCAGAAAACGAATTTGGCTGGACACGAGGTTACCTCCTGCCTTGAAGTCTGCACTGCGAACTACACGGATGTGGGTCGTCTACTGCTCGCGATTCGCCGTCCCGGAGGACGGCCAGACCCAAGCCTCCGTCTTCAGTGCAGCCCGCTTCGGCAGGCGGTGGTCAGACATGCGCTCTCTGTGACTCCTCGTGCGTACATCGCGGCGCCTGGCATCCGGCAGTCGCTCGACGGTGCGGCTGAGCGGGGCCGGCCCGGTTGGGTTGAGTGGGAAAGATAGGAAGGTCGCCGGCACACCGCTAGCGGCCTAGCGCCTGGCCTCGCGACTCCCGCCCAGCACCTCCGCCAACGCCGCCAGTCGTTCGGCCCAATACTCTTTCATCTTCGTGGCTGCCGCCTTGCTCGGTAGCTTGCGGTGCTGTATTGCGACCTGGCTCTTCGTATCCGTCTTCCTCGTGACGTCCACGTCCACCGGCGTTCCATCCGCCCACGCCATTCGGATGGATTTTTCCCGCTTCGAAGTTCGGATCGTGACGTCGTCGGGAAGCCAACGCCGACGAGTTCGCTTCTGGACGAACGCGCGATAGAGCCTATCGACAGGCACCGGGAACGTCTTGCTCTTGTTCGCCTCGAAAGCGCCACCCCGGCGCTGGCCGATCTCGCGCAGACCGCGGATCCGCTCGTAGCCGACCGTGACCGTCTGGGCCCACCAGGTCGAGACACCATATTCTCGCTGCACGTGCTTGGCTGTCTCGCGATGGCTCAACGCCGTCGCGCTGATAGCGTCAAGCGCTTCAACCCAATCTTCCCACGTCAGACCGGTCCCGGCACGCACGGCATCATCGCTCATGCCGGCCAGTGGAGCATACTCGTGGATTCGCGCCCGGACGGGACGCCGCCCCTCCTTTTCCTTCGGCATGCCAATCTCCTTTGCCTACCCCGGGGACGTCCTCTCTCCGGCAGCGGCGTCAACGACTCTTCTCGGCGGCTCTTCTCGGCGGCGGTCATGTTATTCAACATAGGAACTCACCCTTTTGGTGGCGAGCGCGGAGACCTCGTCTGCTCCCCCCCGTGCCAACCCAATTGCCCAGTCTCACGTCTAAGAGGTAACAGCTGACAAGACTCATCCCCGGAGTTGAAAGCCGATGAACCGAACGAGACGGCGAAGCCGCGCGCACGACTACTGGCCAGTCGCCGGCCTGGTCCTGACCCTCGTGGCTTGCGGGCCGAGCGACACTGCGCCCACCGCCGAGTGGCAGGCGGCTTACGACACGATCGGCGATACGATCGTCGTGAGGACTCTGGGCGGAAGCGTCTGGGGCCATACCGCGAGGCTCGTCGCCGACGTCACCATCGGCACGTTCGAGGGAGCCGACGAATACATGTTCGGCCAGGTGCGATCGCTGGCCGCCGCGCCGGACGGGTCGATCTACGTCTACGACAGCCACGCCAAGGAGCTGCGCAAGTACGCGCCCGACGGAACCTACGTCGCCACATTCGGACGCGAGGGTGGCGGCCCCGGCGAGTATCGCCAACCCGACGGCGGCCTGGCGGTGCTACCCGACGGACGCGTTCTGCTGCGGGATCCCGGGAACTCACGCATCAGCGTCTTTTCGCCCGACGGCGAGTACCTCGATGGCTGGCGCATCATGGGAGGAGTCCACACTTCCCGGCGACTCTACGTGGATACGGCGTCAAACTGCTACACGCTCGTCTTCTTGAACCCGGAGGCCGACTTCGGCGAGTGGCGATTCGGCCTCCTGCGGATGGGGCCCGACGGGCTGGCCAGCGATACGCTCCCCGCCCCTTTGTGGGATTACGAGCCCGCCGAAGTGGTGGCGACCAGCGATGACGGGCAAGGAATCAACATGAACGAGGTCCCGTTCACGCCTGTCGTTTCCTGGGCCTTCAGCCCGCTCGGCTACATGGTGGGCGGGCTGCCGACCCGGTATGCGTTCGGCCTGTTCATCGCCCCCGACCGGGTGCTGCGCATCGAGCGGGAGGATTGGACACCCGTCCATGTCTTGCCGGCCGAAAAAGAAGAACAAGAACGCATAATCACCGCGGAGCTTCGACAGGTCGATCCGGCCTGGCGCTGGAACGCGGACCCCATACCGGACCGCAAGCCTCCCTACACGCGCATCCACACCGGCGATCGTGGCCGGATATGGGTGCATCTGTCCCAAGAGGCGGTACACATCGAATCCGAGGAAACCGAGGACACGCGACCCGGCCAGACGCCGCCGCAGACGTGGATCGAACCGGTCGTCTTCGACGTCTTCGAGCCCGATGGACGCCATCTGGGGATCGTGCGCGCTCCCGAGGGGTTCGTCACGGACCCGCAACCGGTGATGCGCGGCGATACCGTCTGGGCGGTCGTGCGCGGCGAACTGGATGTGCCCTACATCATGCGCTTGCACATCGAGCACCGCAGCCAGACCTAATCGCAGATACACAGGGACAGGAGCGGCCGCTCAACGTTTGAAGCCGCCGCGCAAACACGGTAAGGCCGTCGATGGCGTGCAGATTGAGGTTCGCGGCCGGCGGCCAACGAAACGTCAAGTCCTTGCACACCGTACGGTGAGCATGCCCGAACGGATAGGCGAAACTGCCCTGCGGCGCCGAGAAGCGGTCCCAAGTCCCACCACGGGGCTGGCCTACCGTCGAGC
>JASFLD010000566.1:0-3424 GCA_050118275.1 Gemmatimonadales bacterium | reverse complement strand
ACGTCGAAACCATCTGATAAGGCTATCCTACGGGCCGGGTGTTGGAGCCTGGGCCGACGGGAGTCCTCGTCCCTCTAAGGCAGACGGGTGAAGCGGGCAACCCACCCACCGCCCGTTGCCAGACGAGCCAGGAGCGTATCGCCCGCTTCCACGGTCCGTTCAGTTCGCC
The DNA here is from genome assembly GCA_050118275.1 of Gemmatimonadales bacterium. Lineage (GTDB taxonomy): Bacteria > Gemmatimonadota > Gemmatimonadetes > Palauibacterales > KS3-K002 > JASFMO01. The sequence goes on along the minus strand of JASFLD010000566.1, from coordinate 3,255 downwards.
GGTAGTCGCTGGCGGTGCGGTTGGCGTTGACGCCGTCCTCGAAGATCTCCGCCTGCCAGACGCCGGCACCCAGAAACGAGAGATCGAGGTCGAGCTCGCGGGGGGTCCAATCGGTCATCGCGCCGGCATACCAGATGCCGTCGCGGCGTCGCGCGACCGCTACCCAGTCGCCCAGCTTCGCCGAGAGCGCTTGCGTCTCGTCCCACACCGTAGGCACCGCGGCGATGAAGTCCAGGCACTCGCGCTCGCGCAGGTAGTTCGACGGCGAGTCGGCGAGCATCTGCAGCGGACTCTCGTAAACGACGTACATGGCCAGCTGGTGGACGCGGGTGCCCAGGCTCATCGGACGGTCGGCGACCGGGTGGAACTGACTCTCCTGCGCGTTGAGCATCGCCCCGGGCGTATAGTCCATCGGGCCGGCCAGCATGCGCAGGAATGGGAGCGTGACGTCGTGTTCCGGTGTTGGGTTGGCGCTCCACTTCGCCCACTCGAGACCGCGCACGCCCTCTCGCGTCAGCACGTTGGGGTAAGCGCGGCGCAGGCCGGTGGGTTTGTAGGCGCCGTGGAAGTCGACCAGCAGCCGGCGCCGGGCGGCGCCCTCCGCCACTTTCCAGTAGTAGTTCACCATCGGTTGGTCGTCGCGCTGCATGAAATCGACCTTGATGCCGGCCACGCCCCAATCGGCGAAGCGGTCCAACGCCTCGTCGAAGTGGTCGTCCAGCGTTTTCCAGACCACCCAGAGGATCAGGCCGACGCCCCGCTCTCGCGCGTGAGCGAGCAACGCCGGGAGATCGATGTCAGGGTTCAACGCCCAGAGGTTCGCCGGGTCGGACCAGCCTTCGTCGAGGATCACGTACTCGATCCCGTGGTCGGCGGCGAAGTCGATGAAGTAGCGGTATGTCTCGGTATTCAAGCCGGCGCGGAAGCCGACGCCACTTAGGTTGAGCGCGTTCCACCAGTCCCACGCCACCTTTCCGGGCCTGATCCAAATCGGGTCGTCGATCCGGAGCGGCGGCGCCAGCCGGTAGACCAGACTGTTCTCGAGCAAGTCGCCGTCGTCCTGGGCGACGACCAGGACGCGCCAAGGGAATGTGCGCGGTCCCGACGTACGCGCGATGTAATCGGCGCGTCGTGTGACCTGCACCGTGCGGTCGCGAATCTGCTCTTCCTCCAGCGGATACGCGGGAAACAGGCCGGTCAGCGCCTCGCCGCTTGTGCCGGTCAACCAAAGGCCCGGATAGTCGCGCAGGTCCGCTTCCGTCACGGCCAGCAGCGGGCGGTCCGGCCAGGCCACCAGGGCCGGCAGGCTGGCCAGCGTATCGCGGGGAACCTCGCGCAGGCGCATCTGCCGGTAAAGGCGCTCGGAATGCGTCAGGAAGCTCTCCTCCGCATGTAGCCAGACGAGTGGGTCATCCGGCAAGGTCAGCCTGAATTCCTCCGCGGCGATCGTGATCGGCCCCGAGCCGCTGGCGCGAAAGCGGTAGGCGACGCCATCGTCGTAGGCCCGCACGTCGAGCCCCCATCCGCCGGTGAAGTCGAGGGAAAGCTCATTGAAGTGGTCCCGAATCCGCGAGTACTTCTCCGGCACCACGGGGACTATCATCTCGTCCACCTGCCGGCGATGCACGTCGCGGACATCGGCGGATGGTCCGATGCGAGTGCCGTCATCCAGAGTCATCGAGACAGGCGATGGTCCGACGAGTCTGCGGCCGCGCCACGTCACCGAGTAAGTGAGTTCGTCGCCGACGGCGATCTCGACGGTCAGGCTGTCATCGGGCGAAGCGACATCGTAGCTCTGAACGCCTTGGGATGTCTCACCTGTTTCCAGGGCGGCGACCGCCAGCACGCTGGTCAAGCAGATTAGGATCGTGTTCATAAAGATAGGTCAGCCGGTGATCAGGAAAACGCGCCCGACGCCCGACTCGATGAAGTGGTCACCGAACGCATCGCGGAACATCCCGATCGCCGCGTCACCGGTGCAATGGGAGGGCGCGGCGTACTCCACGCCCAGGCGGCGAAACTCGGCGATGATCGCGGCCACCTGGTCGGCCGGCGTTTGCAACAGGTGAAATCCGCCCGTCACCAGGTGCACGTCGGCATCCCCCAACCGCTTCGCCTCGGTGACGATCTTCGCTATGCCGGGATGGGCACAGCCGGTGATGACGACCAGTCCGCGGCCGCTCTCGACCACCAGCGCCTGCTCGTTGACCGGCCCGGCGATCTCGCCGGTCGTGAAAACCCCCTCGATGATCGCCTGTCGTGGCTCGACCTCGATCAAATCGACGGACTCCGCCACGTGATTCTTGAACTCGGCCGGGAAGGAGGGAAGGACGTAGACCGTTGGGGTGGCGCCAGTCGCCAGCAGCGAGTCGAGCCCCAGTGTGTGATCGCCGTGCGCGTGCGAAAGGACGACCGCGTCGATCTGCTGGGGATCGAATCCGAGCGATCTCAGGTTGCCCATCAGCGTCGGCCCGTCGGCGCCGGTGTCGAACAGCACCGTGTGCTCGCCGGTCTCGATGACGGCCGCGTATCCCCAGCCCATCCCCAGTTGAGGCGCGACACCGTAGTTGTCATAGACGACGGTGATCTTGGTAGCGTCTGGCTGTGGGGTGTCGTTGGTTCCGGCAACGATGTTCATCGCGGCGACGGTGGCTGACATGAGCAGCGCGAGCACAAAGGTCGTGGTGCGGCCGCGCCGGAACGACAAATCCAAGTGACCATTCATATCGATCGACGGCCTCGTTTCGCGGGGAAGCGTTGTGTCGAACGTGGCGCGAGCGCGCCGGGCCGGGGCATCGAAACGAATTATGGGACCGCTGCCCCGGGTGGGCAACGCGCTCAGCGAGGCGGCACGTCGCTCGCCAATCCTGCCGTGCTGTCCTCGAACATGTCACGTTGCTCTGCCTCGGCCGCTACCGCATCTTGCCGCACGGACCCGATTGGAGTTTCCACGAAACGCCCTGCAGTGGAAAGGTGGATGAAGTGATGCTTAGACGTCGCTGTTCTCGCTCCGTCGCCGGAAGCTATGAGCCCCGCGTTAGAAGCGGTTCCACGAGGGCGGCTCGTAGGCTTTTCTGGACCGTTGCCCTCTCATTGGTAGCGTCGGCGACGGCACCCGGCAGTCTGGCTCAGGACGCACCGCGCCCGATGAGGATCGTCGACCTGATTGATCTGCCATCGATCCGCGGCCCGCGCCTCTCTCCCGACGGCGATCAATTGCTGTACGTGAGGAGCGAAGCCGACTGGACGGAGAAT
>JASFLD010000565.1:0-3427 GCA_050118275.1 Gemmatimonadales bacterium | reverse complement strand
CCTGAACGGTCTTCAAGTACTCACTCCCGACCACGTCACTCGCCATCAGGCGACCGGGAACGACGTGATAAGTCAGAACCGCGACCAGCTTGTCCCGATTCTCCGGCTTGAGCAAAGACTCCACGGTGCCCGCGGGGAGCTTCGCGAATGCTTCATCCGTCGGGGCGAAGACGGTGAATGGACCCTCACCCTGCAACGTCTCCACGAGACCCGCCGCCTTGACGGCCGCCACCAGCGTCTGGAAAGACCCGGCCGCCACGGCCGTCTCGACGATATCCTTATCGGAGTCTCCATAGCCGGACGCGGTCATTTGCTGGGCCGATGCGGGAATGCTGAGTGCCAATATCGCCAGGACCGACGTCGAAACCTGCGCAATTACGTTCTTCATGATTCGCTCTCCTCTCTCGTAAGACTTCCGCTAACCAACTGCTTCGAACCGGATTGACCCAGCTCGGCTAATATTTGGCCCAAGCCAGCGCCCACCGCTTATGAATCGCCCTCCATGTCAACGCCTGGTAGATTGCGGCGATTCCGACTACGCCGTAGGCGGCTCTGGCGAGCCCACTCAGATCGCCCAGCGCGGCGCTGACCAGGTCGATCTGGGTTGCGGCCACCAGCCCCCAGTTGAGGCCGCCGATAACGAGAACCACTGCGGCAAATACGTCCAGCGTCTTCATGGCATCACCTCCGGTATGAGGGTAGTGACCGTGTCGAGCCGTGCAGCCGCCGGCTCTCTGTCCAGCTTGTGCCCACGATAATAGTATAACAGTTCTAATATGTCAAGTATCTGTTCAGTATTCTGCTTGACAATTCTTTTACATATAGTAGATTGCACCCTAGATCATCAATCGTCGCCAGAGGATCCTGTTCATGCGATTCGATAGAGAGACAGCGAAAAGACACCCGATCAGGGTCGTGGCCCGTCGCACCGGGCTGACCCGCGACGTCTTGAGAGCCTGGGAACATCGCTACGGCGCGGTTAGCCCGCTCCGTACGCCGGGCGGGCAGCGACTCTACTCCGATGCCGATATCCAGCGTCTCAGGCTCCTCCGTCACGCGATCGAAGCCGGCCGCCGCATCGGCCAGTTGGCCGACCTGACCAGCGAGGAACTCGCGCGGCTCGTCCAGGAAGACGAGCGGGCCAGCCTGGAGATGACCGACGGAGGGGGCGTCGGCCACCGTCGAGGCGAGCCGGAGCAATTCCTGGCTCAGTGTCTACCGGCCGTCCATGACATGGACGCGCTCGAACTGGACGCCGTCCTCTCGCGGGCGGCCGCTTCGCTCGAGCCGATGAGCCTGATCGATCACGTCATCACACCGCTGATGATCGAAATCGGTGACCTTTGGTGGGACGACAAGCTATTGCCCGGACACGAACGCATGGTCACGGCGGTCGTTCGACGCACGCTGGACAACCTCCGCCGCTCGATTCAGCAGGCCGACGGGCCCGGGCTGGTGGTGGCGACGCCCAGCGGGCAGCACCACGAGATCGGCGCGATGCTCGCGGCGGTGGCCGCGGCGGTGGACGGGTGGCGCGTCACCTATCTCGGCGCCAACCTTCCGGCCAGTTCCATCGCTACGGCCGCCGAGCGGACGGGCGCTCTGGCTGTGGCGCTCAGCTTGATCTATCCGGCGGATGACCCGGCGTTGCGCGGGGAATTACTGACATTGCGGGCATCTTTGCCGGATGAGATCATGCTGATCGTCGGTGGCCGCTCAGCGGCCGGCTATCGTCCAACGCTGGAAGAGATCGGAGCGCTTTGGCTGCCCGACGCGCCGGCTTTGCGATCGGCCCTCGATTTGGTTCGCGTCTCACGCGGCAACGGGACACGCCGATAGACATCACAACCGGGAGGGGACGTGCGCCAGATTCCCGACTCGAGAATCCGTGTCTGCAACGCCACCGACGTCCGCGGGGACGGAGATTATGTCCTGTACTGGATGATCGCCTTCCGGCGGGCCGGCTGGAACCACAGTCTGCAGCGCGCGGCTGATTGGGCCGAGGAGCTGGCCAAGCCTCTCGTCGTGCTCGAAGCTCTGCGGGTGGGGTACCCCTGGGCCAGTGACCGGCTCCACCGTTTCGTCCTGGACGGCATGGCCGACAATGCCCGGCGTTTCGAACGCAAGCGGCTCCATTACTACGCCTATGTCGAGGAGCGGCCAGGGGACGGCAAGGGGCTGCTGAGTCAGCTAGCCTCGCGAGCATGTCTCGTCGTCACCGATGACTATCCCACCTTCTTCTTGCCGCGCATGGTGAGAGCTGCCGCCCATCAGGTTCCGGTTCGCCTCGAGGCGGTCGACTCGAACGGCTTGTTTCCACTGGCGGCGACCGAGCGGGAATTCAAGACGGCTCACTCTTTTCGACGCTTCCTGCAGAAGAACTTGCCTACCCAACTGGGCCAGTTTCCGCTCCGTGATCCGTTGGAGAATCGGCAATTGGCAGATCCCCTCGAGTTGCCCGCAACGGTCGTCGAGCGCTGGCCGAATGCGGTGCCCCGCTTGCTGGCCGATCGGCTCTCTGTGACCGATCTCCCAATCGACCATGGGGTGCCGGCGGCGGAGTCGGTTGGCGGCGCGAGCGAAGCCGCCACCGTACTCGAGGATTTCCTGCAAGAACGCCTGCCCATGTACGCAAAGGAGCGTAACCACCCCGACAGCGATGCGGCCAGCGGTTTGTCGCCCTACCTGCACTTCGGGCACATTTCGAGTTTCGAGGTCTTCGATGCCTTGATGACCCAGGAGGGCTGGGATCGGGATCGCCTGGCCCCGGATACGTCGGGTAAGCGCAGTGGGTGGTGGGGAACCGGCGAGAGCGCCGAAGCATTCCTGGACCAGCTGATCACCTGGCGCGAACTGGGCTTCAACATGTGCGCGCGGCGCGATGACTACGACCGCTACGAGTCTCTCCCCGATTGGGCCCAGGCGACGCTCGCTGAGCACGCAGCGGACGAGCGGCGCTATCTCTACTCGGCCTCCGAGCTCGAGGAGGCCTCCACGCACGACGAGATCTGGAACGCCGCACAAAACCAACTTCGTCGTGAGGGTCGCCTGCACAACTATCTGCGCATGCTTTGGGGCAAGAAGATCCTCGAGTGGAGCCCTTCCCCCGAGGACGCCCTCGAGGTGATGATTGACCTGAACAACAAGTATGCCCTCGATGGGCGCGATCCCAACTCGTACAGCGGGATCTTCTGGTGCCTGGGCCGCTACGACAGGCCGTGGGGCCCCGAACGGCCGATCTTCGGCAAGGTCCGCTACATGAGCTCCGAGAACACGGCTCGTAAGTTGCGCCTCGCCGAATACCTCGAGACGTATTCGGCATGAGCGTGTTCGCGCGGTACCTCGCCGAGCGGCAGCCGAATCCGTACGACCGCCGCTGGCTATTCGTGCCCTACGACCAGCTCAGCGACGGGATCGGTCCCTTGGC
>JASFLD010000564.1:0-3429 GCA_050118275.1 Gemmatimonadales bacterium | reverse complement strand
TAGTCTCATGTCTTGGCGGGAAGGTCGAGTGGTTCTGTCCCGGGTAGTCCTCGCCGTCTCACTCGCTATTCCATTGTCGCTGCTGACGCTCGCCTGCTCGCCCGAGGAGCGGCAACCCGGTGGAGCGGCATTACAGTCGCTGACGCCGCCGATGGTGAAGGTCGTTCCCGAACAGCTCGAGAAACACGGCGACGTTCGCGTAGACGACTACTACTGGCTGCGCGAGCGCGAGAACCCCGAAGTCATCGCCTACCTCGAAGCGGAGAACGCATACACCGAGGCGGTAATGGCTCACACGGAAGATCTCCGGGAGAAGCTGGTCGAGGAGATCAAGGGACGTATCAAGCAGACGGACCTCTCGGTCCCGTTCGAGCTGGACGACTACTTCTACTACACGAAGACCGAGGAAGGGAAAGAGTACCCGATCTACGCGCGCAAGAAAGGCTCGCTCGAAGCGGAGGAGGAGATATTGATCGATGTGAACGAGGTGGCCGAGGGCCACGGGTTCACGTCGATACCACGCCCGGCGATGAGCTACGATCACAGCATCATGGCGTTCGCCGCGGATACGGTGGGGCGCCGCTTCTACACGATTCGCTTCCGGGACCTGGATACCGGCGAGATACTGGACGACGAGATCGGGCCTGCCACACCCAACATGGCGTGGGCCAACGACAACCGGACGCTGTTCTACACCCGCCAGGATCCGGTGACGCTCCGCGCTTCCCAGATCTACCGCCACGTCCTCGGGACCGATGCGGCGGAGGATGAACTGGTCTATGAAGAGCCCGACACCGAGTTCGCCTGTTACGTCTGGAAGACGAAATCGAAGCGGTATCTGATCATCGGCTGCAGTCAGACGTTGAGCAACGAGTACCGTTTCCTCGCGGCCGATGACCCGGCAGGCGATTTCCGAGTCTTCCTGCCCCGCGAGGCGGAGCACGAGTACAACATCGATCACTTCGGGGACTATTTCTACATCCGTACGAACGATGGCGGCGCCAAGAACTTCAAGCTGATGCGAACACCGATCACGCAGACGGACAAGGCCAGTTGGGAGGAAGTTATCGGCCACCGTGAAGATGTACTGCTCGAGGACTTCGAGGTTTTCCGCGAGCACCTCGTGGTGACGGAACGGAAGGATGGGCTGGTCCGGCTGCGGATCCGTCCCTGGTCAGGAGAGGGCGAGCACTACCTCGACTTCGGCGAGCCGGCGTATCTGGCCTACGTGAGCACGAACCCCGAGATCGATACCAACATCCTCCGCTACGGCTACACGTCGATGACGACCCCGAATTCGGTGTACGACTACGACATGGATACGCGGGAGAAGAAACTGCTGAAGCAGGAAGAGGTACTGGGCGGCTTCGATCCCGCCGACTACGTAACCGAGCGGCTGTACGCGCCGGCCCGCGACGGCGTGGGTGTGCCCGTCTCGATCGTCTATCGGAAGGGAACGGAGAAGAACGGTGACAACCCGCTGCTGCTGTACGGCTATGGGTCGTACGGGTACAGCATGGATGCGACGTTCTCATCGCCGCGTCTGAGTCTTCTCGATCGCGGGTTCGTCTACGCGATCGCCCACGTGCGCGGCGGCGAGGAGCTGGGCCGTCAGTGGTACGAGGAAGGCAAGCTACTCAACAAGAAGAACACGTTCACCGACTTCATCGACGTCGCCGAGTTCTTGATCGACGGAGGTTACACCAACCCGGACAAGTTGTTTGCTCAGGGCGGCAGCGCCGGCGGCCTATTGATGGGCGCCATCACCAACATGCGGCCCGACCTGTTCGAGGGAATTATCGCCCAGGTTCCGTGGGTGGATGTGGTGACGACGATGCTGGACGAGAGCGTCCCACTCACCACCAGCGAGTACGACGAGTGGGGAAATCCGAACGATGAAGAGTACTATCGCTACATGCTCTCCTACTCGCCCTACGACAACGTGGAAGCGAAGGACTACCCAAACCTATTGGTCACGACCGGGCTGCACGACTCGCAGGTGCAGTACTTCGAGCCGGCCAAGTGGGTGGCGAAGCTGCGGGCGATGAAGACCGACGACAACCGGCTACTGCTGAAGACTAACATGGAGGCGGGGCACGGCGGGGCATCGGGCCGCTACAAGCGCTACGAAGAGATCGCCTTCCAGTATGCCTTCATGCTCGACCTGCTCGGGATTAGCGAGTAGCATGCTCCAAATGCCCGGCGCTCAATGAAGCTGACCCACGTGGAGAGCGGATTGGCAACAGAGGGTAGGCGTGAACGTCACAGCTTCAAGAGCGAAGCGCTCCTCGCGCTCGCGTACTACGCGCTGTACGTCGGATATCTCTTCGTGCATCAGGAAAACGAGATCGCACACTGGGTGACGCTGGTCGTCTTGCCTTTGACGATGCTGTGCCTGTTTCAGCGCCGCGCTTGGGATGATTGGTCGGTGCGGGCAAGCTTGGGCACGGTCGGCCTCGAACGCGGGCAGTTAGCACGTGGGTTGGTCTGGGCCGTCCCGCTCGGATTGGCGATATCGCTGATTCTACAACTGTTCCTGTCACGCGATGCGGAGACGTTTCGCGAGTTGATCAGTTCGGGCAAAGCGTTCTACTTGGCTCCGCTCGTCTTCTTGTTCCTGTTACTGACCACGGGTGTGACTGAGGAATTCTTCTTCCGCGGGGTACTCCAGACGCGTCTTGTCGTGGCGTTCAGATCGAAGGTCGTCGGCGTGCTTGCCACGTCAATCTTGTTTGGCCTCTATCACGTCCCGTACGCCTACCTCAATCCCAACTGGCCATCGCACGGCGATCTGGGAGCCGCGCTGCAGGCCGGCCTGGCGAACGGTTTCTTGGGCGGCGTGGTATTGGGCGGCGTTTACGTGATGGCTGGTGGGAACCTCATCGCGCCGATCATCGTGCACGCACTCATCGACGTCTTTCCGGCGATGACTCAGATACGCTTTGGCTGATTCTCCTCCTTCAGCCCCATCAACCTTTGGCGACTCGGATCGCCGACTTGGAGTCAACCCACTGGTGAACCGGCGGAGTGCGCCGTGAGCGCCCGGAGTTCCGCGCGGTTGGTCGGGCCTGACGCCACTACTCGCGGATGAGGAACTTCGATCGAGCCGGGATCTTGTGGCGGGGACTCTTCGGGGATAATGATTCCGCTATGATCACCGGGACCATCTTCGACATCAAGAAATTCGCCATCCACGATGGTCCCGGCATTCGTACGACCGTCTTCTTCAAGGGCTGCCCGCTGGGTTGCTGGCTGTGTCACAACCCCGAGAGCCAGGCGTTCGAGCCGGAGCTTATGCTGCGGGACGGCCGTTGTGATCTGTGTGGAGACTGCGTCGAGGTTTGCCCGCCGGGCGCCATCTGGCGCGACGGCAACGGTCTCCGCATCGACCGCTCTCGTTGCGATCTGTGCGGTGCCTGCGTCGATGTG
>JASFLD010000563.1:0-3431 GCA_050118275.1 Gemmatimonadales bacterium | reverse complement strand
CATAATGATAGCCGGCCGACATCGGCAGAGCCAGAGCGCCGACCCTTCATCAGTGCCGCATCGCGGCGCGCCGATCGAGAGGATCAGTCCCGAACAGCGAGGTTGACCTCACATCCCACCTGCCGCCAGCCATCACGGCTGCGACTGTTGCGCGACGATCTGCACGGCGACGTCACGGAGCAAGCGCGCCGGTGATCGGGCACGGCCGGGTTTCTGCTGTTCGCGTCGAGGTCGTGGGAATGTGAACCGTCAGCGCGTGAACACCATGTTCAGCTTCGCATCTTCCGGCTGGTTCTCGACGAACTCGTACTCCGCGTCGGCACCGGTCAGCCGCAGGATATTACCCGAGAGCACGATGTCGAACTGGAGCCTGAACTGGGTACCGGTCGGCGCCACGTTGAACACGTCTCCGTCCAGCTCCCAGGTGCCGCTGCTCATCTGCGGCCCACCGCCGGGCGGCGTCTGGGTGAGCGTGTAACTGCCGTTCGACGCCAACGCCAGGGTCACCGACCAGTTCTCGTCCGCGATCAGGTCGACGCTCGTCGATGGGTCGGCGACGCTGACGTACTCGTAACTCGTCGCCTGCCAGGAGCCCGTAATCTCGCTCGCCGATGGTCCGACGGATCCATCGCCGCATGCCAGAGCCAGGCCGGCGAGCAAGGTTAGCAGGAAAGCTGCGAACTCGTGTCTGGCGCCCATTCCAACCTCCAGGATCAGATGCACGCCGCTGGCCTCTGACGGGAGGCCGGTTGACCGGGTTGGGATCGCTACGGTCGCACGAGGCGAGATTCATACCATAACAGCGGCTGGCGGCCGCCGCGAGACCTCCTACTGCAAGACCGCATTGCGCAAGACTTTTCGCCAGCCCTCTGTCGTGGCCGTGCGATCCGCCTGGGCGCGGCGGCTCTGTCCGGCTCCGGGCTCGTGGCCGATTGTTCCGAAGGGAGACGGCGCTGGGCTCTTGGCTGCGGGGAGGAGCAGTGTATCGGATGACTCGTCGCCCCGCCGGTTCGAGCCATCACTGGCGTACACCTAGAGCCTCGATGATTCCGGCGATGACCGTATTCAAGTATCGATCGGAGTTTCCGGGACTGGGACCCAGGCGCACGACGACCATGTCGAGCGACGGAATCACGACGGTGTTCTGTCCCATGAAGCCGGCGGCCCAGAACGCGTCGCGCGGCACATCGGGGAGCGCGCCACCGGCGTTTACCCAGAACAGTCCGCCGTAGTTGTGACGCGGGTCGGTAGGCGTCGGCGTGCTGACGAAGTCCACCCAACCCTCCGGCAAAATCCGCTCGCCTTCCCAGACACCGTCCCATAGGTGGAGAAGGCCGAAGCGAGCCCAGTCGTGAGCGCTCAGGAAATCGTAGCCCGTCATGATGAAGTTGCCGTAGATGTCGGTCTCCAGTACCACGTTGCGCATGCCGATCCGGTCGAACAGCGCGCGCTGCGGGAAGGTGAGGTAATCTTCGCCCCGCGCCTCGACCTTTTGACGGATGATCCTTCCCAAGGTGAGAGGATCGCTGTTCCGATAGCGGAACTCGGTGTTGGGCGGGATGTCGAGCGGCTGATTCACCGCATGCTCGAAGACGTTCAGTGCGTCGAAGTAGATGAGGAAATGCTCGTTCGCGCTCGTATAGGACAATGAGTCCGCTACACCGAGGTTCTTGAAGTCGAGGCCGCTGCTCATGTGGAGCAGATCGCGAATTGTGATCTCGCGTCGGGGGTCGGCTGGATCTCGGTGCCACTCGGGCACCGGCGCCGGTTGATCGAGCTCCAGCTCGCCTTGTCGAACGAGAATACCGATGAGCGCGGCCGTGATGCTTTTGCCCTGCGACCAACCGATCTGGGGCGTGTGGGCGGTGAAGTCGGGCGCGTAGCGCTCCGCGATGATCTTGCCATGGTGGACGAGGACCAGGGCTCGGGTGTTCTGCCCCGCCTCGTCCATCGCCCAATCGAGCACCGAGTCGAAGGCCGCCTCGTTGGCTCCGACGGGCAGCGGCGCCTGGCGGTCGAGATCACCCAGCGGCCAGGGCTGGGCGTCGGGGTCCGGCAAGTTCGAGGGCACGTCGACCGGAGTGAAGTGGATCTCGTTCGAGCCGCCTGCGTGGATGACGCATCCCTGATCGCCGTAGTACGTCGCCGTTCGTACGGGCGCGCCCGGCGCCTTCACCGCCACGCGCCGCCGGCCCGGGTCCACTTCGTACTGAAACGATGCTTCCCACCGGAAGTGAGGGAAAGGCGCAATGTCTTGCGCTATCACCGCCTGGGGCTCGCGTTGATAGTCGCGGCCCACCACGTACAAGCCCGCGCACAGATGATGTGCGCCCCAGGCTGCCGCGTGCTCCCGTTCTTCTGGTGTGCGAGCATCTTGCGCGCATGTCTGAGCAGGTAGAGCGATTACGTAGAACGCCGCGATCAACCACATCAGGCGGATCCGGACGATTCGTTTCATGAGTCCCCCTCAGTCATCGACGGCGGTGATGGCGATCGAGCGAGTGCGGTCGGCGTGTAATGGAAGATGGGGTCTCTCGGCAGCGGACGCACGGGCGACGACCTGACCCGCGACGCCCCGCGACTCGACCGCCGGTGCGGGTCTTGGAGCGGCACGGGTTCGGCGCTCGCGGGACCCCGTACGAGACGGCAGCCCGGGTGCCGTTGGCTGCCGACCGCGGTGGAGGCCACGAGTGGGATTCTGGCGGAGATGGTTGACATGTCAATTATTTAGTAGTATAATATCGGCCGTGGATGAGCGACCGAGCAGCTTGCAGAGCGAGATCCGCCAGAAACGGCCCTTCCGGTCGGCTTCGCACGAGGCGGCCATCGGGCTGTTGCGCACAACGGATCTGGTGCGCCGGCACTTCCTGGAGGTTCTGGCACCGTACGGCATCACGCTGCCGCAGTACAACGTGCTGCGGGTGCTGCGAGGGGCCGGGAAAGACGGCCTCCCCACGCTGGAGGTGGCGGAGCGACTGATCGAGCATGCGCCGGGGATCACCCGCATGATGGACAGGTTGGAGAAGCGGGGCTGGGTGCGGCGCGAGCGGTGCGCCGGCGATCGGCGGCAGGTGCTGTGTTTCCTCACGGATGAGGGACGGCGGCTGTTGAGCGAGGTCGACGATTGCATGAATCGGGCGGATGAACAGGCGCTGAGTGGACTCAGCGAGGCGCAGCAGCGCGAGCTGATCTGGCTGCTCGACCAGGTCCGGGCGGCGTACCGTTGAGACCGGGCCGTTTTATTTGGAGTATTGATTGACTGATCAACAATGCACTGGTCATTGAAAAGGAGATTATCATGTGGAAGAAGCTGATTGAGACTCCTCAGGACTGGAAACTCACTCTCTCGAGGCTCGCCCTCGGAGTCGTCATATTTCCCCACGGCGCCCAGAAGCTATTGGGCTGGTTCGGTGGCTATGGGCTCGATGGCA
>JASFLD010000562.1:0-3436 GCA_050118275.1 Gemmatimonadales bacterium | reverse complement strand
GCGAATTCGACGACACCTAGCGAGCGGGTCCTGACCCACGTGAGTATCGAGGATGCGGAGAGCACGGGCTCGGTATGCGACGCGAACCCGAGCCATTTCGACATCTGACTTTGCCAGCGATGGCGCGTGGGCGAACATGCTGCAAGGCCGAACGCCACTGGGGCCTTCGGTCGTATGTGTTGCATTCGATTTCGCGAGGTCAGGGGATGGATAGCGAACAGTACGGCCTGACGGTTACCGAGCAGTTGTTGCTCGAGCGGAGCTTTGATACGTCGCTGACGCGCCGACGGGTGCGCCTCGTCGTACTGAGCGCCGTGATTCTAACAGCGGCGCTGATCGTGCTTTCGCCGCTGGTCCAGTCATGGCGTTTCCTGCTCTTTTTCGCCGTCGCCTATGTTCTGGTCACCGCTTGGGAGCGCGTGGCTTACGCGCGGACGATCCTGGCCTACAAGAGCCTGATTCGGAAGCTGGCCGGGCGGATCGAGGAGTTGGAAGAAGTCTCCGGCATATCGCCCGAAAACACTTGACATGGGACCTGCGAGCCCGATAGGTTATGGGCCCATTCGTCGACACAGAAACCCCAAGCGATAGCTGGGACTTGCGAGGTCCAGGGTTGGGAACTGCCGGTGAAGCGCGGCAGCGGGTTGGAACGATGGAGAGACTTCCGGGCCACCTGGCAGTGGTGGTGAGATGAAGAAAAGTAGGATAACTAACCAAGTAGGAGATGGGATCGCGAGCGGCTTGGCCCGCGTGGAGAGCCAGGCGACGACGATCGAAGAGAAGCCGAGAGGGCGAAAGGGCTGGCTCTTCGGCGCCTACACGTTCCTCCTCCTGTGGGGCCTCGCCTATCTAGTGTTACTGTTCACAAATAGACTCCCCTTCTAGGTTCAATCTCGAGATGGTCTCTCAGGAGGGATCGTAGCGTGCTGTGGGTCATACTGGCCGTCATCGCAGTGGCTTTGGTCGCGGCTTGGGTCATCACGCGTCGGCGATCGGCGACGACAGAGGGTCGGCCCGAGGGGCCGGCGGCCGTCGCGGCGCCAGCGGACCGCCCGGCGGAGGCGGCGTCTGCGGACCGCCCGGCCGAGGCGGCGCCCCAGCGAGCCGAGGCCGCGGCTGCCCCATCGGTGCCCGAGGAGAGTGCCGCGAGTGCGGCGTCCGCGCCAGCTGATCGGCAGGAGCGAGAGGTCGAGTCGGCGGCGATCGCCGAGGAGACCGAGGCTGGTGCGCAGAGTCAACCGGTGGTCGAGGCGCCGCCGGAGGTGGAACCCCCGGCGGAATCGCCGCGCACGCAAGTGGAAAGGCAGCTCGATGAGTCGGCGCGACTGTTGGAGGAGCTTCGGGCCGCGGCGTCGGAGGTGGCAGAGGGTTCACCGCTGAATGCCGAATCGGTAGAGATCATGGAAGAAGGGCTCCAGGAGATCCGAACGCTGGCCGAGCGCAAGCAGTGGGGCCAGGCGAGGGACAAGGGAAAGGCGCTCCACGCACAGCTCACGCTGCTCCTGCAAAGCGCACGCCGCGAAACTTCGTCCTGATCTAGCCGATCTATGGAGACGCGCCGATATTTCTGCTGGTGGCGCGGGCCGTTCGAAGGCGGATGTCAATCTCATAGGCGGAAGCTCTGGATCTTCCGGAGTTGTTGATTCTAGGCAATAAGGCTCTTGTACCTATTGGGACTATTCCTATTGGCGGAGATCGTCCCGATCGACTAGCGGAGACCGGCGGGAGTGGGCTGAGGCGGCTGGGTGCCGGAAGGTGTAGGCTCGCTCTCTGATCTGGAGAGCATCCGTCGCGGCGTAGAGAAATGCGCTATGGTGCGGATCGCATGACGGAAGAGCCGTCGTACGTGGCGGAACAGCTGTCGCGCGAGAGATCGAGTCTCGAGGTCGGCGGGGCAGAGGAACTGGATACCCGAACGTAGGCGGAGGCCTGGATGGTCACGCGCGAAGATGTCGAAGGCTACTTGGTCCGCATGGAGCTCCCCTACCATGAGTTAGAGGAGGGCCTGTGGGTAGTCCGCGAAGGTCAGGAACTTGCGCCGGTCTTCGTGAACTATGCGCCGCCGTTGCTGGTCGTGCGGGTCGAGGTCATGGATGTGCCGGACGAGGAAGAGCTTCGCAACGGCTTGTTCCGCGAACTCCTGGAACTCAACGCGACCGATCTGGTGCATGGCGCCTATGGGTTGGACGGGAACGGGATCGTGCTTTCGGATACATTGCAGCTGGGCGACCTTGATTTCGGCGAGCTACAGGCATCGTTGGAGAGCATATTGTTGGCGCTGCGATCCCACTACGAAACATTGTCGCGTTACAGAACTCCATAGAGAGAGAGAAGATGAGTATCTGGAGCAGGCTATCCACGATGGTTCGGTCGAATCTTAACGACCTTATCGCTCGGGCCGAGAATCCCGAGAAGATGCTGAACCAGATCATTGACGATATGCGATCTCAGCTTGCGCAGGCGAAGCAAGAAGTAGCGGTCGCCATCGCGGATGAGCGCAAACTGCGACGTCAGGTTCAGGACGAGCGTGATCAGGGAGCCGACTGGGAAAGACGAGCCAAGCTGGCGCTGCGGGAAGGGCGCGAGGATTTGGCTCGTCAGGCGCTGCTGCGCAGTCAGGAGCATGGCAGCCATGCGGCGACGCTCGAGGAACAGTGGCGCGGCCATGCCTCCGAGACGGAGAAACTGAAGGACACGCTGCGGCAGCTGAGCAGCAAGATCGAGGAAGCGAAGCGCAAGCGTAATCTGTTGATCGCACGCTCGAAGCGGGCCGCCGCGCAGAAGCGGATCCACGAGACGCTGACGGGCCTTTCGGACCGGAGTTCATTCGAGGCGTTCGATCGAATGGCGGAGCGCATCGAAGAGGCCGAGATTCGGGCGCTCGCTGCGGCGGAGGTCGATGAGGAACTGGGCGGCGACGACCTGGAACGCCAGTTCAAGCGCCTCGAGGGCGGTGACATCGATGTCGAGCGTCGACTGGCGGCTCTGAAGGAGGAGATGGGTCTCCTGCCTGCTGCACCGGAAGAGCATGTGACGGACGAAGTTCGGGACGCCGAGATCATAGAAGAGGAAGAAGAAGAAGAAGAAGAAGAAGAAGAGAAAGAAGAAGGAGGAGACGGATCCGGGGAGGGCAAAGCTGGCTGATTCGGCCCAGGGTTTCGGTCGGCGCCAGGCATATGGCGTTCTCGCGACGACCGTATTCGTCATACTCGTCCTGCTGTTCATCAACAGCATCGCAGAGATCCTGCTGCTGCTGTTCGTCGCCACACTGTTCGGAGTCTACCTGGCCGCTGTCATCGACCTCCTTTCGCGACGACTCGGGGTGGGGCGTGGCCTTGCGTTGACTCTGGCCTTGCTGTTGACCCTGGTGGTGATCGGGTTGGTGGGTTTACTGATCGTGCCACCTGTAATCAATCAGTTTCAGGAACTGATCGGG
>JASFLD010000561.1:0-3449 GCA_050118275.1 Gemmatimonadales bacterium | reverse complement strand
GTGCCCCGGGAAGAGCGTGGACGGTTGCCGAGACATCGGGCGCCCGGGGAAGCGGATTCCCGCGGATGGCGCGGGTCGGCGATGCGTTGCTGGTCGCCTGGACGGAGGTCGGCGCGAGCGGCGGCGTACGGGTGGCGGAAGTGCGTGAGGAGCGGTGAGAACGTTGAGTAGCGGAGGTCAGTGATGGGGTTTTACGGTTCGACGCAGCGGGCGGGGAAGAGGAGGCAGCGGGGCTGGCGGACGTGGTGTTTGGGTGCGGCCCTGGTGCTGGTGTTGGTGGCCGCGTCCGGCCGACGCGCCGAAGCGGTCCAGGGCGACCTGCCGAGGATCGAGAAGAAGACCGAGAACATGAGGCGGATGGAGGGCTTCTTCGATCTGTACTGGGATGAGGCTACCGGGAAGATCTACTGGGAGATCGATCGTTGGAACAGCGAATTTCTCTACCAGGTCTCCCTCTCGACGGGGCTGGGCAGTAATCCGGTCGGTCTGGACAGGGGGCAGTTGGGTGGCACGTATATCGTGGTCGCCCGGCGGGTCGGGCCAAGGGTTCTGCTGGTCGAGCCGAACTACAAGTTCCGCGCCCGTTCCGATTATCGGGACGAGGTGCGTGCCGTCACGGAAGCGTTCGCGCCCTCGACCCACTGGGGCTTCGAGGTCGAGGCGCAGACTGGCGACCGCGCGCTGGTGGACGCCACCGACTTCTTCCTGCGGGATGCCCACGGCGTGATCGGCCGACTCGAATCGGCCGGCCAGGGAAAGTACGCTCTCGACCGCAGTCGCAGCGTGATCCACCTGCCGCGCACCCGCGCTTTTCCGCTGAACACCGAGGTCGAGACCTGGTTGACCTTCACCAGCGACGATCCGGGACCGCTGGTACGCCGCACGGCCGCCAGCGGCGAAGCCATCACGCTGCGGCAGCACCATTCGCTCGTGCGGTTGCCTGACGAGGGGTTCAAGCCGCGCCTGGCCGACCCGCGGGTCGGCGCGTTCGGCATCGAGTTCCAGGACTACGCCACGCCGATCGACCAGCCGCTCGCGGTGCGTTGGGCGGCGCGGCACCGGTTGAAGAAGCGCGATCCGGCGGCCGAGCGCTCGGAGCCGGTCGAGCCGATCGTCTACTACTTGGATCGAGGCGTGCCGGAGCCCATCCGCAGCGCGTTGCTGGAGGGTGCCTCGTGGTGGAACTCCGCGTTCGAAGCGGCGGGCTACATCGACGCTTTCCGGGTTGAGATGTTACCTGAAGGCATCGACCCTATGGATTTGCGTTACAACGTCATACACTGGACGCACCGTTCGACGCGAGGCTGGTCCTACGGCTCGACGGTCGTCGATCCACGTACGGGCGAGATCCTCAAAGGCAACGTCAATCTGGGGAGCCTGCGGCTCCGTCAGGACCATCTTCTGGGCGAAGGATTGGTGTCGCCTTACGACGCCGCGATGGGGGAATGTGACCTGGCCGGCGGCCCGACGTTCGAGTATTTGGCGCAAGTCACCGCGGACGCCGATCCGGTGGAGATGGCGCTGGCGCGGATCCGGCAGCTGGCGGCTCACGAGGTGGGACACACGCTGGGCCTGGCACACAACTACATCGCCAGCACGTACGGAGGACGAGCCAGCGTGATGGACTATCCCGCTCCGCTGGTCTCCGTGACGAGCGATGGGCGTCTGGACCTATCGGACGCCTACGCTGTCGGCATGGGCGTCTACGACGAGTTCGCTATCCGTTGGCTGTATAGCGATTTCCCTGAGGGCACGGACGAGCGAACCGCGCTGACGGCGATCGTCGAAGAGGGTCTGGAGACGGGCATCCGTTTCCTCACCGATCAAGACGCCAGGCCGCCGGGCGCGGCGCATCCCTTGGCGGCGCTGTGGGACAACGGCTCCGACCCGATCGCGGCGCTGGAACACGAAATCGAGGTGAGGCGGATCGGGCTGGAGAGGTTCGGGGAAGGCGCGATCCGGAGCGGCGAGCCGATGTCGGATTTGGAAGAGGTTCTCGTACCGCTCTACATGCACCACCGGTATCAGGTGGAGGCGACGGCCCATTCGCTGGGGGGCGCCGACTACAGCTTCGCGGTGCGGGGCGATGGTCAGACGCCGATCGAGATCGTCCCCGGCGACCGGCAGCGCCGTGCGCTGGACGCGGTGCTGCTCACTTTGGAGCCCGAGTTTCTGGCGATCCCGGAGCGGATTCTGCAGATCATACCACCGCTCGCCTTCGGGATGGACGGCGGCGAGCGGTTCGGCAAACGGACGAGCCCGACGTTCGATCCGATCGGTGCGGCGACCAGCGCGGCCGACCTGACCGCGGGTTTCATCCTGCAGCCAGAGCGGATGGCCCGGCTGGTGGAGTTTCACGCGCGGAATGAGGACTACCCGGGGCTGGCGGAAGCGGTCGAGCGGACTCTGGAGGCGACGTGGTATGCGCCGCGGGAGAGCACGGCGTACCTGCAAGAGATTCGCAACGCGGTCGATCGGGTCGTCCTCGACCGCTTGCTGAGCGAGGCGGGAAGTGGGGGAAACGCCGCGCAAGTGAGAGCCGTTCTGGCGGCCGAGCTGGCGAGCCTGGCCGGGTGGCTGGAGACGATCGATGAGCGGACGCCGCACCAGCAGCTGGCGCTGGAAGACATCCGGCGCTGGCAGCAGCGGCAGGCCGGGGTGGCGCCGGCGAGCGAGCCGCTGGACTTGCCAGCGGGGAGTCCGATCGGTGGCGCACGCCACTAACGGCCGCTGGCGGCCTGGGCGGTGGGGCAGTGGCGCGGGGCGGTGAACGATTGAAGGCGGGGGGCTGGAGCGATCGGCCGGCCAGCGACCAGCACAAATATAGGGGGAGAGATGTCCGAGAAGCGCACACCGACCGGGATACTGAGGGAGGAGCACCGCCTGATCCTCGATGTGCTGGGCGTATTGGAGCGGATCGTGGAGAAGGGGCAGTCGGGAGAATGGGACGTGGACGCCATGGAAGAATGTGTGGCTTTCTTCCGGCTGTTCGCCGACGCCTGCCACCACGGCAAGGAAGAGGATCTGTTGTTTCCGGAGCTCGAGGCCCGGGGGATGCCGAAGGAGGGCGGCCCGATCGCCGTGATGCTGTTCGAGCACCGCCAGGGTCGGGCCTTGGTGGGACAGATGGCGGCGGCTCTGGAGGGCGCGCGCGGAGGCGCGACCGAACCGCTGGCCCGGTTCGAGAACGCGGCGCGCGCTTACATCCAGCTACTGCGCGGACACATAAACAAGGAAGACAACGTACTGTTCAACATGGCGGACTTCATGTTCGAGGCCACGGGCTGCCGGCGACTTTGCGACCAGTACGACGTGGTCTGCGCGAGGCGCTTCGAGGGCCAGACGAAGGCGGAACTGGAGCGGATCGCGGGCAACCTTGTGGATGCCTACGGACATCAATAAATAGGGAGTATCCCTGAACCATCGCTACCGAACCGGCGTAGCGCGGC
>JASFLD010000560.1:0-3452 GCA_050118275.1 Gemmatimonadales bacterium | reverse complement strand
GGCGCTGTTGGGTCTTCTTGCAGACGCGTGGGGGTTCAGCATCGTCGGCGACGACCGTCTCGAACTGCGCTACAGTCGTCAGGTCGATATGGACGGGCGCGACCGGGTGACCGAATTTCTGTCGTTGGATCCGCAGGAAGTGCCGGATGGTGAATACGAGATCAGGTTGAGGATCTGGGACAACATCGGCGAGGAGATGGGCAGGCAGTTGCGCGTCTTCGAGGTCGTGAATGAGGAGTAGCACGGCCGGGAAATGGCCGCTGAGCGGTCGGCTTGTCCGGCGATCGATCACGCTGGCCGTGGCGCTGGCGGTCATTTCACCCACGCCGACGCTGGCGCAGGCCAAGAGCCACAAGCGATGGTACTTCGGCATCACTGGCGCACTCGCGATCGGCCTACCCGCCTACATCTTCACAGGTGACGACAGTTTCCAGTCGTCGTGTAGTAGCAAAGAGTGCGTCGGTTTCGTCGCTGCAACTATCGGCGGGTTGATCGGCTTTCTCATCGGGCTCGAGTTGGACAACAAGTATGAGCGGCGGATGAGGGCCGGCCCGACGTTTGATTACTCCTTCCGCGACGTGCCACTCGATATCGTTCCCGACCGGATGACCAGTTTCCCCGGTGGGGCGGCGATCGTCGGACTGGGGGGTGCTCGGGTGGTCCGAGCCGATGGATCGGTTCAGCCGCGCGGTTCCGGTGTGCGCGGTATCGAGGATGTGGCTGTGTTGCCGAACCTCGATCTTCTGATCCTCAGCACGTTCTCCAATCTTCTGTCGTTCGTGATCGCGGGCGATTCGGCGAACGGACAGGTCATCGACGAACGTGGTGGTGGCTCGATGGAGGTGTTCGCCAATCGACTGGCCGTGGCGGGTCTCGATTCTCTGCGTTTGCTGGATATCCGGCGCGACGATGATTACGTGAGCGTCGAAACGGTCGACGGTTTCGAGGATTCGGATTACGTCACCGATATGGCCTATAGCGGCGACCGGAACATCGGTTGGATCTTGAGGGAAGAACGGCTGACTTCCTACGAAGCCGGCCTGACGAAGATCGGCGAGATAACCCTACCGGCGGCGGGTCGGACGGTTCGGGCGCAGGGCGACCGTCTGGTAGTGGCGGCCGGTTCCGGCGGTGTTCTGGTGCTCGACAGCACGGATCCTGCGAGACCGCGCGTTGTACAACGGTATGAAGGGGTGAGGTTCGCCTATGCGGCGGACCTGGATGGCGATCGAATGTATGTCGCGGCAGGCCCGGAGGGTGTGGCTCTCGTGGACATCTCGGGGGCAGATCCCCGAGTCGTGGGGGTCGCGCGCGAGCCGCGCTTCGCTACGGACGTGGTAGTGTCGGATGCGGGAGTGGTTTGGATCCTCGACCGCGACGGCAAAAGCGTTGAGATCGCTGATTTTGGCACGCGCGTTGCCGGGGAGCCTGACGCGGTCAAATAATACGGTAGGGTTCGTGGATCGATGGCAGTGGAGCAAGTCACCATACGGCTTCGCCGGGAGCGGCGCGTCTGGCGTATCGGCTTGCTCCTATCGGTTCTCGTACATCTGATACTCCTCTTCTTTTTCCGTACGCAACAGGAGCGTTTGACTCCCTATGCCGCTGCCGGACCGGGGAGCGGCGATCCGGTTGCGGCGCCGGGTGGAGGCGCGATGAGGGCTCTGACCCTCAGCCCGCCGGTCGAGCTGGTGATTCCACCTCGTCCCGAGACGCCGGTGGTCGAGCCCATCGAAGTTCAGGAGCGAATCGAGGAACCGGTGCTGTCGATGAGCGAACTCGAGCTGCGCGATCCAGGCGAGGGCTTGAAAGAGGGCCCGGAATCGGGTGCGGGCCTGCCTGGGGGAGAGGGTACTGGCGACCGGGGCAATGCGATGTCGGGACTGCGCCGCCTCATCCCGCCAACGCCGCGCGGCGTGATCATGGCGCCCCTCGATCGCCCGGCCAACGTCCGTGGCCGCGAGGTAACCGTGTGGGTGTTCATCACGCAGGCGGGCGTCGTTGACAGTGTACGGCTCGATCCTCCGACGCCCGACTCGAAGTACAACGACAGCTTGATGCGCGAGGCACGCGACTGGGTGTTCGAACCGGCCGAGCGGGCCGGCAAAGCGGTGGCCACCTGGTTCAGCTACACCTGGAAACTGTGATGGAAGTGAAAAAGGCCTTGAAAGGTCGCATCCTCTGGGTGGATGATGAAGTCGATCTTCTCCTGCCCCACCGTTTGGTTTTGGAGCAGCGCGGCTACGAAGTCGATACGTTGCCCAACGGTGACGACGCCATCAGTCAGTTGCGGCGGCGCAGCTACGATCTCGTGCTTCTCGATCAGGAGATGCCCGGTCGCACGGGCACTCAGGTGCTTCAGGAGATCCGTAGCGCGGACCCTCGAATCGCCGTCGTGATGGTGACCAAGAGCGAGGAAGAAGAGACGCTGACCGAGGCGATCGCCAGGCGGGCCGACGAGTATATCGTCAAGCCGACGAGCCCCAGGCAGGTGGCTTCGGTCGTCACGCGCTTGCTCGAGGGACCGGGTCTTCGCCATCAGCAGATGGCCCGCGATTTCGTTCGCGCCTACAGCGCTCTGCAGTCTCGGATCGGTGAGGCGCTTACTTGGCGCGACTGGACGGACATCTACTCCGACCTGGTCGACTGGGAACTCGAGTTGAGCGCCGCGGATGAGAGCGGCCTGCTGGATTCGCTCTGGACGCTGGTGAGCGATGCGCGACGGCAGTTTTGCGATTTCGTGATCGACAACTACCCGGCTTGGGTCGCTCGCGGCCAGGAAGATCGCCCCCCCCTCTCGCTCGATGTGGTGCCGTATTTCTTTCTGCCGCTGCTCGCGCGAGAGGAACCGGCGGCCCTCATCGTTGTCGACTGCTTGCGGCTCGACCAGTGGCGTGCAATTCAAGCCAGCGTCGAGGAGGACTTCGAGATCGAACAGGATCTCTACCTCTCGATTCTGCCGACTGCCACGCCTTATTCGAGGAACGCGATTTTTGGGGGCCTATACCCCGACGAGCTGGCTAGAGCGCGGCCCGGCTGGCCGGAGCGGTACGAGCAGGCCGGACTGAATTCGTTCGAGGACGAGTTGTTCGACGAGCAGGTCCGATCGCTGACGCAGGGTGCCGTCCCCAGTCACTACGAGAAAGTGCATGCCCCCAGCGACGGCGAAGCCATGCTCAAGCGCCTGCCGACCTTGCTCGATGAGCGCCGCGCATTGGCCATCGTATTCAATTTCGTCGATTTGTTGACTCATGGCCGCGGTGAGTCCCAGCTCTTGTTCGAGATGGCGCGGGACGCGGAAGCATTGCGAAGGCTGACTCTGGCGTGGTACGAGGGGTCGAGCCTGCGCAAGGCGCTGAAGCTGCTGCGCGGACGCGGCGTCAGGGTGGTATTGACGACCGACCACGGGTCTGTCCACTGTCATCGACCGACGACGGTGTTTGCCAAGCGGG
>JASFLD010000559.1:0-3461 GCA_050118275.1 Gemmatimonadales bacterium | reverse complement strand
CAACCGCGGCTCCTACCGTGCCAGTTCCCGAGATGCGGTCTTCAGAGCGTCGCGCGGCGCAGGCAAGGCAGGCCTGGACAACCGTCCAAACCCAGCCTGGCGAGTCCGGGCCGAGCGTCCCCTCACAACCGGACGCCGCGTGCGTCAGTGCCCGGGCTCATCCGACGGCCTGCCGGCGGTTTCGCTCTTCTTCCACCCGGCGGTAAGCGACATAATACTTGAAGATGTTGTTGACGTACCTCACCGTCTCCCGTCCGATTCGCCGGGCGGCAATCAACTCCACATTCTGGAACCAGACGTTCGGATCGAGGCCCTCATCCGCTGCCTCCTGCCGCAGACGCGCTACGCGCGCCGGACCCGCGTTGTAGGCGGCGAGCGCCAGCAGTTGCTGGTTCAAGTCGTCGATGGCTTCATCGCTGAAATAGCGGTCACGAAGGAAGGCGAGGTACTTCGTCCCAGCGTGGATGTTGTTCTCCAGATCCTCGATGTGCGGGATCCCCACATTCGGGTCCGCCGCCGTACTCGGTAACAGCTGCATGACGCCAACGGCCCCAGCCGAGCTGCGCAGGCCCTGATTCAGCCGCGACTCCTGGTAGCCTTGTGCCGCGAGCAGCAGCCAGTCGAGATCGTAGCGCTCGCCGTACTTGCGGAAGTAACCCCGCATCCGGTCGAGCCTCTGCAGATCAGTGGCCGAGACCGCGTTCTCGACCCATCTCGTGTCAAGCAGGTATCGCTTGAAGATGACGTTCCCGAACAGGGTTCCTCTCTTGTGTCCACGCACGAAGTCGTTGACGAGCTCGCGAAAGCGAGGCGTCTCCTTTCGCAGCGCCCAGGCGATCGAGTCACCCGTGCTAACGGCTACGTCCGAATGCACCGTGAGATTCGGATAGATCTGGGCCCAGAATTCGGCCTTGTGGCTATCGACGACGGTCATCGGTATCAAACCGCCATTGACCATCTCGAGCAGATCTTCGTCCTCCAAGAAGTCGCTCTCGAGGCGAATGTCGACCTCAGGCCTTCCAGCCGTCGCGAAGACCTCGTTGAGCCGGAGGAGGCTCTCGTAGTAACTACTCGAAGTCCGCGTGTGCACCTCTCGTCCGGCAAGGTCGTCGCTGCTGGAAAGAGAATCAGCTGCGGGGCCGCTAACGACGACCTGGCTGACGTCGGTCAGCATCGGATCGGAGAAATCCACCAACTCGCGCCGCGCCGGTGTGATCGTCAGATTAGCCACGGCGAGGTCACCCCGCCCCTGGGCGAGAGCGGTGAGTAGCTCGTCGCGACGCACCGGAATGACCACGACCTCCACCTTCAAGTGACGTCGCTCGAGCCTCTGGTTGACGAACTCCTCGAATCTGCTCAGCGCTTCGTACGACGTCCCACGCGGCCGTCCCCGATCGAAGAAGAACTGGGTCTTGTTGTAGGTCACCAGAGCGCGGATCAGTCGCCGCTCGATCATCGCGTCGAGATCGCCTCTCCACACCGGCCACTCCGGCAATACTTCATCGGGCACCGTCAGCGCCTCGGATGGTACGTCCGCAGCGAACTCCGCTACGGTCGGCTCGCGTTCACCTTCCTGCGGCTGTTTTTCCTTATTCGAGCAACCGGCCAGCAAAGCGGCGGCGACGAGCCACACCGCTCGACCGGGGCGTAGCCCGGCACTGCGTGCCGATCCAAACGCCAGCGAGCGGCGCCCCACGGTTTTGCGCACCGATCTCATTGACGGCTCCCGGAGTCGACTAGGGCGCGAACGGGAAGATCCTCAGCCAATCGTTCTTTATCGAGATCACTGTCCAGTCGCGATCTCTTGCCTCGTCCAACGCTTTGTCCAAACGGCCGATGGATGAATCGCGATCGTAGGCCCACTCCCGCTCGGCGTCATCGTGGTGCACCAACACCATCAGCCCCGGGCCATCGCCACCGGCGGTGTACTGCAACATCGCCAGATCACCATCCGAATTGCCAAACGCGGCGATCGGTCGTCGACCGATGAACTGGTTGATGCCGACGGGCTTTCCTTCCTTGTCATCGATGAACTCGATATCCGGCTCCTTGACCAAAACGGCTTCACCGCCCCGCAGCTCGAAGCGTGTCACTCCCACGCTGCCCACGACCTGCTCCGGCGGTATGCCGTAGACCCCGTTGGCGAAAACTCGCATGAAGTCGATACCGCCACCCGAGACAATGAACGTCTTGAATTCGTTGGCTCGCAGGTATTCAAGCAGCTCGAGCATTGGCTGATAAGCCATTTGCGTGAAGGGCTGATCGAAACGCGGGTGCCGGGCCGTCGCGAGCCAGTCCGCGACATGGCTACGGAACTCATCGACCGTCATGCCGGCATGCGTCGCCATCACGACCTGCACGATGTCGTGCTCGGACATGCGGCTCAGCGCTTCCCGGTCGTCCTCGAGGATCGCCTTGAACGGCTGCTGCTCCCGCCAGTCGGGATGCTCGGCCGCCATGGCACGGACGCGGTCGAGCGCGAACAGCAGTTGGAAGTAGAGCGGCTGCTCGGCCCAGAGCGTGCCGTCGTTGTCGAAGACGGCGATCCGCTCCGGCGGCTCGACGAACGACGGACCGTTGGGATCGGTGACCGACGTGACGAACGTAGTGATCGCCCGTTTCGTGGGGCCTTCGTTCCACGACGGTAGGGGATCGCCGCTCGCCGTCCTGAGTGGCTGCTCCGACACGCCGCAGGCCGCGACGAGCAAGCTGACGCCAGCCAGGACGAGACGTGCGTGAGACATGCGGTCATTCCTTTCTGAGATCACCCGCCTTCGACATCGGCGAGCGGGCTACTGATGGACGTTCGTTGATTTGTTTCGCTAATGTCTAGCCGGCCGCTTGGCCGGTGGCAACCCGATGGCAAACGGGGCTCGATAACTCGGCCCCGTTCGCATTCGGTTTCTCTGTCGACCGCTAATTCGTCGGCGGAACCAGCTTCTCCATCACCTGGTCAAGGCTGAAGCTCGCCGCCTTCTGGCGCGGCGGATACTCCTGGAACGTCTCCAGGAATCTGGCCACGTAGGCTTGCGCCGGCACGAGCAGGTAGGCCCGGTCGATCATCCAATCAAAGTAGGTATTCGACGTGATGCTGGCTCGCTCGTACGGATCGCGGCGCAGGTTGAAGATCAGCGGTACCCGCAGCGGTACAAATGGCTCCATCCAGACCCGGAATGTCCCCTGTGCCTTCTGCTCCATGAAGATCAGCTTCCAGTCCGCGTAACGCAGCGCCGTCAGATCGCCGTCGTCGGAGAAGTAGAAGATCTCCTTGCGCGAGCTCTCGTCAGTCTCACCCGTCAGCAGCGGCAGGATGTCGTACCCGTCGAGGTGGATCTTGTAGTCCCGGTCCAAGGCGCTGGAACGGTAACCGTCCAGCAGGTCGCTCTTGATGTCGTCCTTGCCGGCGGCGGCCGCGAAGGTCGGGAACCAGTCCATGTGGTGAACGATCTCGTTGGAGAGCG
>JASFLD010000558.1:0-3462 GCA_050118275.1 Gemmatimonadales bacterium | reverse complement strand
GTGCTCGCGCGCGAACTCGCGCGAAAGGTCGTCGAGATCGCCGATGCGCTTGACTGCCACCAGGAACGCCTCATCGTTGGTGAGCCCGGCGTCAGCCAGCACCGCGATCTGCTCGCGCAGGTGGTCTTCCAACTCCTCGATGTCGACGGTCTGGATCGCCTGCCGGCGCCTGAGGTAGCCCCTCCACAGGTCGATCTGCTCGTCGAGAGATAGCGCGTCACCCGGCTCCGGCATCGTTCAGACCCCCTGCGGCAATGATGCGGCCGACGCTGTGTCGCCGGCCAAGATGAGGAGAGAGAGCCCGCGCCAGATGCCCCGCAGCGTATCGTCTACCGCGCGCCACTGCCTGCGTTCCTCGGCGAGCTGAGCCCGGCCGCGGGACGTGATCCGGTAGTACTTGCGGCGCCGGCCGGTCTCCGCAACTTCCCACCGTGCCTCGATGTGGCCGAGCCGCTCGAGGCGGTGCAAAACGGGGTAGAGCATGCCGTCCGTCCACTCCATCTGCCCGCCGGACAGTTCCCGCACCCGCTTGAGGATGGCGTAGCCGTAGCTGTCCTCTTCGGCGAGGATCGCGAGGACGATCGGCGTCGAGGAAGCGGCTATCAGGTCCTTGTTGATCTCCATGATCTCACGCGTTGCGAGGAGCTGGCTGGAATGTCCCGCCCGCTCGCTACGCAAGCCGTGGTGACATCCAGGTTAGCGGGCTCAATCCTGATCATACCTAGCAGCTTTATACATTGCAGTTCTAGGTATGTCAACAACCGTCGGTTAGGGAAACAGGAGGGCACGGACTCGACCTGCGCGGCCTCATCTTCTTCGAGATACGCTAGCGCCCAGAGCCGCAGAGCCGCAGAGCCGCAGAGCGGCGGAGCCCCCGCGTGATGGGGATCCGCAGGGCGCGGATCTCGGCTATCATCCAGGTCGCAGTATGGGGTAAGGAATGCGGCCGGCACAGGCCGGGTCGTCGCATCGCGCAAGGGAGCTACGACATGAAATCCGCAATCTCGCCAATGGTGGGCCCAGGCGGAGAGCAATGGCAGCCCACGGCACGTCCGCTGGCGCTCACCGCGTTGCTGGCGCTCACAGCTTTGCTCGCACTCATCCCGGCCACTCTCGGCGCGCAGGCCCAGCTTGAACGGGTCGAGGAGGCGGTCCCGGTCGCAGGCGTCGTGTATCTGGACAGCAACGCCAACGGCGCCCGCGATCCGGGTGAGCCCGGGATCGAGGGCGTCGCCGTCTCCGACCAGGTTCAGGTCGTCACGACCGACAGTGCAGGGCACTTCAGCCTGCCGGCGCGCGGCTACGGGCTCGTGTTCGTGTCGCAGCCGGATGGGTACGCTTCGGTGGGTCCCTTCTGGCGCCGGGCCGACCCGGCGGGTACCGACTTCGGGCTGACCGCCCGGCAGACGTCCTCGACGTTCACGTTCGTGCACGCATCCGATACCCACCTTAGCGAGGCAAGCGTCGACCGGCTGCGCCGCCTGCGCGAGATGGTCGAGTCCCTCGAGCCGGCATTCGTTCTGATCACAGGGGACCTCGTCGCTGACGCGTTGCGCGTCCCCGAGGATGAGGCCCGCGGCTACTACCACCTCTTCGAGCGCGAGCTCGCGCAGTTCACTGTCCCGGTCTTCACCGTTCCGGGGAATCACGAGTTGTTCGGCATCGAGCGACACCTGTCGCTAGTGCCTGCCACGCACCCCTTGTACGGCAATCGCATGTACCGCCACTATCGCGGGCCGAACTACTACAGCTTCACGTGGGGAGGCCTGCACTTCCTCGGGCTCGACACCGTCGACTACGATGACCTGCGCTACTACGGACACGTCGACCCGCTGCAGATCGAGTGGATTGCCGCCGACGTAGCCGCGCTGCCGCCCGACATGCCGGTCGTCATCTTCAACCACATTCCCTTCATCAGTGGAGGCGAGGATCGCGCCGGCCTGACGGAAGACGGCGCCGCGCCCTCGATCATCAGAATCGACGGCCAGGCGCACTTCCGGCACACGGTACACAACCACCGGGATGTCCTCGGGCCGCTCCAGAACCGGCTCGAGCTCGTGCTCCAGGGCCACTTTCACATGCGCGAGGTGCTCGAGTACCAGACGCAGATCGGAGAACAACGGCTGATCATGGCGGCGGCGGTGGTCGGCCCGGCGCCTGGGGCCGCGAACGCCTACGGGCCGCTGTCGGGGATCACGCTACACCGGGTGGTCGACGGCCACATTGACGACGGAACCTTCCTGCCGCTCGATCCCCGGCCCAGTACAGCTCCGTCACGGCGCTGAACGAAGGAGATCTCGCAAATCGTCGGCGACGGGACTTCGCGCAAAATGGTAGAAACGGGCGGGACCTGGCAGGAACATTCCGACGCTGAATAACGTGTCATCGTCCCCTATCGGCACCCGCTCATCTCAGCGACGAACGCTCGCCAGCGCCTCCGGCTCACCGACGAAGAAGTTCAGCGGCGGAGGAGCGTACTTCCACACCCGGTCGAAAGAGCCGTCGGCGATGAAAAGGTAGCCCCAAGGGTCGAATTCCAGGCCGTAGGCGGAGCCGAACTCTCCAGGGTCGCTGCCGTAGGTGCCCCATTTCTCCAGGAAGTTGCCGTCGCTGTCGAACTTCTGAATTCGGTAGTTATTCTTGTCGGAGACGAAGACGTTGCCGGCAGCGTCGACGGCCACCCCGAACGGATAGTTGAAATCGCCGTCGCATGCATCCACACCGCTGGTTTCGACCTCACAGTGCTCCCCCCACTTGGCCAGCAGGCTGCTACCGATGCTGTTGAACTTCTGGATCCGGTTGTTCTGGGAATCGGCGACGTAGACGTTGAACGACGAGTCGACGGCCAGGCCGTAGGGGCCGTAGAAGTCGCCGTCGCAGCCGTCCACCCCATCCACACTCGTGTCACAGAAGGATCCCCACTCGCCCAGGTAGACGCCGAAATGGGTGTACCTCATCACCCGGTTGTTAACCCAATCAGAAACATAAACGTTGCCCGCGGAGTTGACGGTCACGGCAACCGGATACTGGAATTCGTAGTCGCCCGAGCCCAAAGATCCCCACTTGTTGATGAAGACCCCGTCGCTGTCGAACTTTTGGATCCGGTGGTTGTAGAACTCGACCACGTAGACGTTGCCCGAGGCATCGACGGCTACGCCCGCCGGCCTGTCGAACTCACCGTTGCCGTTGCCATTGGTGCCCCACTTCATCTGAAAGTTGCCGTCGTTGTCGAATCGCTGTACCCGGTCGTTATCCCCTTCGACGACGTAGATCTGTCCTGCCGAGTTCACGGCCACGTCGCGGGGGGCCAAGAAGTCCCCATCGCAGCCATCCACGCCCTCGCTAGCGACACTGCAGTTCGATCCCCACCAAGAATCAAAGACCGGCCTCGGCCCCGATGGTGGCTGACTAGCGACAGGGGCGGCGCTGGCGACAGCGTCCACCGTGCCTGTACCGACATCG
>JASFLD010000557.1:0-3463 GCA_050118275.1 Gemmatimonadales bacterium | reverse complement strand
GGCCGTCGACCAGCTTGAGCTTCGGCACGACCAGGCTGGGCCTGGCGAACGCCTTCTCGAGAGACTTTCTCAACCGCAACAGTTCGAGCTGTCTCTGGGATTTATCGAGCATGGGATCGTCACCCCCTATCGCTTCCCCGGTCCAGACTATCGGCCGGGTCTGACAACGAACGCCTTCCTGTCAACGTTCGAGCGAAATTTGGCGACGTCCCGTCAAACAATCATCAAGAGTGGACCCCGTGACCTGCCGTCGGAGCTACGCTCGCGACCTTGCCACCCCCGCGCCGCGGCCGGAGCGTTCCGCGGTCGAGCCGATCCGCTATCCGTCAGGCCGCAGCATCTCCCCCTCCCTGCCCCATCACGTAGAGCGTCTGAGTCGGGTAGGCGAACTCGATCCCGTCCTGCTCGAACCGCCGATACAGGGCCAGGTTGATCTGCTGCTGGATATCCATGTAGATGTTGTAGTCGGGTACGAGCACGTAGTAGACGACCTCGAAGTCGAGCGAGAAATTCCCGAACCCCTTGAAATGTGCTCGGTCGAAGCGCGTCTTCTCCAGCGACTCGATGAACTCGCGCACCATACCGGGTATCGCCTCGAGTTGCTCCGCCGGCGTCTGGTACACCACGCCAAAGCCGAACACGATGCGCCGTTCCGCCATCCGCTTGTAGTTCCGGATCCGGCTGCTCAACAAGTCGCCGTTCGAGAATACCAACTGCTCGCCCGACAGACTCCGCACCCTCGTGGTCTTGAGGCCGATGTGTTCGACGGACCCGAGAAAGTCGCCGACGATGATGAAGTCGCCGATCACGAACGGCTTGTCCAGAACGATCGACAGCGACGCGAAGAGATCACCCAATACGCTCTGCAAGGCCAGAGCCACGGCGATGCCGCCCACACCGAGACCGGCTACCAGAGTCGTTATGTCCAGCCCCAGGTTGTCGAGCGCCAACAACAGGACGGCCGTCCAGAGCACTAACTTCGCGATGAAGCGCAGGGCGCCGATGGTCGTAGCGGCGGCCGCATCTTCTTTCATGCGACTCTGCATGTAGCGGGTGATCCAGAAAGAGATCACCGCATTGCCCCAGAGTGCGAACTGAACGAGTAGGGCGATCACCATGGCGCCCTGCACGACTCGATCCAGAGTCGCGGTCATGGCGAGCGTCCGGGAACCGATGTAGAGCGCGATGAACAGCGGGAAGAAGAACTTGGTCATGCGCAGCAGATCGACGGCAAGATCGTCGATATCGGTGCGGGTGCGAGCCACCAGCCTTCCAAGCCGCCGCTCCAAGACGCGACGCACCAGAGCGAGCACGGCCAATACAGCCACAGCGACCAGCAGGGCGATCAGCCACGTCTTTACCGAATTCCCCAGATATGTCCTGTCCAAGAACGCGAGCGCATCACTGACTTGCATGATTGATACCTCCGCTCAGCCTCTTCGTTTTCCTTTTTCGATGAATCTCGTCAGTAGGCGACGTTACGGGGTACAGCCGCTCGAGACAAGCGTGCCCTCAAAGGCGAAAGCCCGGAGGCGCTGCTCCGGGCTTTGGCTCTCCGCGACGGTCGCCGCTGCGACGCTCAGTCGCCCGAGTACGCCGGCTCGAGCTCGGACCGCGACTTCTTGCGGAAGATCAGCATCTTGACATCGCTGACTACGTACAGGGCGGATGGCAGCAGCAGCAACGTCAGGACCGTCCCGAAGATCAGCCCGAAGGCCACCGAGACCGCCATCGGCACGAGGAACTGCCCTTGCTCGCTGCGCAACAAGATGATCGGAGCCAGACCTCCGGCGGTAGTGACCGTCGTCAGGACGATGGGGCGAAAGCGGGTCATGGCCGCTTCGTAAAGCGCTTCACCCACATCTTCGCCCTTGGCGATCAGCTTGTTGTAGCGGTCCACCAGCACGACCGAGTCGTTGATGATGATCCCCGCCAGAGCGACGATCCCGAGGAACGACAGGATCGAGATGGGTATCCCGACGATGAAGTGTCCCAACACGGCGCCGATCACGCCCAAGGGGATCAGGCCCATGATGATCAGCGTCTGGATCGGCGACTTGAGCAGGAAGAGCAGGATCGTGAACATCACCAGCAGAGCCAGCGTCATGGTGTAGGTCATGGATCCGACCATCTTCTGGACTTCCTCCTGCTGGCCGCTACCAACGGCGCGCGACACGCCCTCGACCTGCGACAAGACGCGTGGCACGACTTCGCGATTGACCTCACCGAGCACCACGTTCAGCTCGTTTTGCGAATAATCGAGGTCGGCGTATACCGTCACGGACCGTCTGCCCTCGTCGTGGCGGATCCGGCGCACGCCTCGTTCGATCCGGTACTCGGCGACCTCCTGAAACGGCACGTAGTCGCCGGCCGGCGTCCGTACCTTGAGGTTCTCGATCTGCGCGATCGAGACTCTGTCCTGCTTGGGGAACCGCACCCATACTTTGACTTCATCGCGGCCCTTCTGCAGCCGCATTACCTCGTCGCCGTAGAAGCCCTGCCGCAGTTGGGACGTCAGGTCGCGCACCGTGAAGCCCAGCGCCTGGCCCTTCGGCTTCAACGAGACCACGAATTCGTTGTTACCCAGCGGTGTGTCGTCGCGAATGTCTTTGATGCCGGCGATCTCCCGCAACTCGTCTTTCAACAGGTCTTTGGCCTTGATCAGCTGCTGATAGTCGCTGCTCTGGAAGCGAACGGCGATTGGTGTGCCGCCGAACGAGAAACCGCCGACGATGACGTTCTCGGCCTCGGGGACGGTGCCGATGTACTCGGCCAGAGCATCGGAGAATTCTCCTACGCTGTAGTCGCGTTCAGCAGAGGAAGGCAGCACGAAGAAGATGTTCATCGTGTTGCCGTTCATCCACGACGTGTAGTTCTGAATGGGTGACAAGTCACCTTTCTGAGGATGATCCCAATCCGTGGCGAAGGCCAGCGATCGATCGATCACATCGGCGCGAACCGCATCGGCCACTTCGGCCGACGTCCCGGCTGGCATCTCGACCTGAACACGTGCGTAGGGCGCCTCGAGCTCGGGGAAGAACTGGGCACGCACGTGCTGACCGCGGAACATGCCTGCGATGACCATGATGATCGCGATCATCGCGGCGCTGACCGCCCAGCGGTTGCTGAGACAGAATCGCACGGCCGGCGAAAAGGCGCGCTGCAAGAACCACTCGAGGCCAGCGTTGATTCTGCGACGGACGCCGGAGAGGAACTTGCGAGCCTCCGGCCGATTCTCCAGGGCACGCGAGTGAGCCAGGTGGGCCGGCAGGATGATGAACGCTTCAATCAACGAGAAGGCGAGCGCGATGATCACGACGGCGGCGATCTGCCAGACGTACTTGCCGAGCATCCCGTAGAAGTAGAAGTACGGGACGAAGGCCACCATGGTGGTGATCACCGAGATGGTCACCGGTTTGATGACGTCGAGGGTGCCGTCAATAGCGGCCTGCAGCGGGCGTTT
>JASFLD010000556.1:0-3479 GCA_050118275.1 Gemmatimonadales bacterium | reverse complement strand
CCATACCAGTTGCGGTAACATCGCGTTGGATGACGCGGCAGCGGCCGCCGTCATGGAATTCACCTTCCGGCCGGCACTCAACTACGACAAGAATGTGCCCGTCTGGGTGTCGATTCCCATCACTTTCGCCGTCCTCCGCGCAAGCTAGATAGCCGCGGTCGGTCGCCTGAACCGCGCCCGAAGCAGCTCGCTCACCCGATCGGCGAATCCTCACGCACAGTCGAGCTGCGCCGTGCCGCCTGGCCGGCTGCCTCTGTACGAAACGGCCGGCCACGATTTCCTCCTGGAGAGTGGGGTGCTAGACTGACGGTGCAGACGGGTCCGGACGTTAGCCGTTGGCCTGTAGAAGAATCCGGGAAAGCACCGTGGGATAGCGATGAACGACCAGCAAAAGCGGCGCCGAGTTGCCATCGTTGGCGGAATGAGAACGCCGTTCGCGAAGGCTGGCACGGCGTTCAGGGCTCACGCAGCCCTCGACCTCGCGATGCATTCCGTCGAAGGACTGCTGCAGGTACTGCAGCTGGACCCGGCGTCCGTCGACCAGCTCGCCTACGGTATCGTCGCCGTGAACCCGAGGGTCCCGCACCTGGCACGGGAGTTGGTGCTTCGCGGCCCGCTCTCCCAGCGGGTACGGGGCCTCACCCTGACCGACAACTGTATCACCGGCACTTCCGCGATCGAGTGGATACACGACTCGATCGGTGCCGGGCGTGCGGATATCGGCATCGCCGGTGGTGTGGAATCGTTGTCGAACCCTGCTTTGCTGTTCAAGCAGCGGGCGGCGCGGATCATCATGGATGCGGCAGCCGCCAAGCGCGCGAGTGCGCGGCTCAAGCAGTTCCTGAAGTTGCGGCCACGCGACTTCTGGCCGGCGGCGCCGGCGGTCGCCGAACCGTCCACGGGCCTCTCGATGGGTGAGCATACCGAGATCATGGTCAAACAGTGGCAAGTAGACCGACGCGAGCAAGACGAGATCGCTTACAACAGCCATAGGAACGCGCACGCCGCGACCGAGGATGGCCGGCTGTCGGCCGAGATCCATCCTCTGGACGGTATCGACAGGGACCTCACCGTTCGCCCCGACACCACTCTCGAGAAGCTGGCCCAGCTACCGCCGGTCTTCGATCGCGGCTCGACCGGGACGCTGACCGCGGGGAACTCGAGCCCGTTGACCGACGGCGCGGCGGCACTCGCGCTAATGTCGGAGGCGCGGGCCGAGCGAGAGAAAAGGGAGCCGTTAGCCTTCCTGAAGGCATTCGAGGTTGTGGGCATCGATCCCAACGACGGTCTCTTGATGGGCCCAGCCCTTGCCGTGCCGCGTTTGTTGCGCCGTAGCGGGCTCACGCTCGCCGACATCGACATCGTCGAGATGCACGAGGCATTCGCGGGTCAGGTCATCTGCAACCTGCGTGCCTGGGAGCTGGGCTGGAAGGAGCAGCCGATCGGCTCGGTCGACCGGCGGCGACTCAATCCGCTGGGTGGTTCCATCGCGCTCGGCCACCCCTTCGCCGCCACCGGCATCCGAATCGTGACTACACTGGCCAACGAGATGAAGCGGCGCAACGCACGATATGGCCTCGTCAGCATTTGCGGCGCCGGTGGGACGGCGTCGGCGTCGCTGTTGGAACGCGCGTGATACCAGGCGAACCGATACGAGCCACCAAGTGAACATGCAGAGCCACGCATTCTCGTTGGACAAGGCGGACGGCGTCGCGCTCATCACCTTCGACACGCCGGACGAAACGATCAACAAGTTCTCAGCCGGCGTGAGGGACGAGCTCTTCCGGCTGCTCCAGGTGATCCGCGAGGATCCGAGCGTCTCCGCCGTCGTCTTCCGTTCCGGGAAACCCGAAACGTTCAGCGCCGGAGCCGATATCCACGAGTTCGTCGCGCTGGAGTCGCAGGAAGAAGCCCGACGCTTGTCCAGCGAAGGACAGCGGATGCTCGCGCAGGTCGCCGCCTTCCCCAAACCCATCGTGATCGCGATAGGTGGAGCGTGCTTGGGCGGTGGCCTCGAGTTCTCCATCGCGGCGCACTATCGCGTGGCGAGCGACGACGCCAAGACCCAACTCGGCTTGCCCGAAGTACAGTTGGGTATCCTGCCCGCGGCCGGCGGCTGCCAGCGGTTGCCGCGGCTGATCGGACTACGCGCCGCCCTCGATATCATCCTGACGGGACGGCCCGTGGGCGCTGGCCAGGCTCTTCAGCTGGGACTCATCGATGAGCTAGTGCCAAAGTCGCAATTGCGTGAAGCGGCGCTGGCGGCGGCGCAGCGGCTAGTCGCGGGGTGGCGAGCCAGACGGCGGGGTCCGGGAGGGGTCGCCGCGCTTCTTCTCGATCGCAATCCCATCGGCCAGCGGCTCGTGCTTCGGCAGGCACGCAAGCGGGTGCTCAGACGGACGGGCGGCCACTATCCCGCGCCGCTCGCCGCCCTGGAGGCGGTGCGGTACGGGCTCGCTCACGGCATGGAGGCTGGTCTCTGGCGCGAGGTAGAGCTCTTCGGCCGGCTGGCGGTGAGCGAAGTCTCGCGGAACCTGATACGACTGTTCTTCGCGACGCGAGCGCTCGAGAGAGACTTGGGTGCCGAAGTCGAGTCCGATCAAGTGCGAACCATCGGCCGCTTGGGCATCGTCGGTGCCGGGTTCATGGGCGCGGGCATCGCCGGTGTCGCGGCGCTAAACGCGGAGATCGACGTGCGGCTGCGCGACCTGGATGAGGCACGCGTGGGGGCAGGCATCCTGAAGGCGCGCGAGTTCCTCGACGGACGTCTCGAACGCGGTCGCCTGACGAAGGACGATCATGCCCGGATTTTGGGACTGATCACGGGCGTGGTCGACGACAGCGGCCTTGCGGACCGCGACCTGGTGATCGAGGCGGTCTTCGAGGACGTGGACGTGAAGCGAGCGGTGATCTTCGAGCTTGAGCGAGCAATTCCCGATTCGTGCATCGTGGCTTCGAACACGTCGACCATTTCGATCTCGCGGTTGCAGGATGGCGCTCGCCGTCCCGAGCGCGTTGTGGGATCACATTTCTTTTCGCCCGTGGCGAAGATGCCGCTGCTGGAGATCGTGCGCGGCGAACGCACGGCGGATTGGGTAACGGCGACGACGGTGAGCTTCGGCCGCAGATTGGGGAAGACGGTCATCGTCGTGAGGGATGCGCCTGGATTCTGGGTCAACAGAATACTCGCGCCGTACCTGAACGAGGCGGGTTGGCTGCTGGCGGAAGGCGCCGCGATCGAGGCTATCGACTCGGCGATGACGAGGTTCGGATTTCCCGTTGGCCCGATCACGCTCCTCGATGAGATCGGCCTCGATGTGGCCGAGAAGGCCGCCGCCGTGCTATACGCGGCGCTCGGTGAGCGGTTCGCGCCGGCGCCGGCCATCGCCGCTCTGGGCAAGGAGGGAAGACTCGGTCGCAAGACGGGCCGCGGCTTCTTTCGCTACAAGAAAGGTAAGAAGCGCGGCGGCGACGCCGCG
>JASFLD010000555.1:0-3482 GCA_050118275.1 Gemmatimonadales bacterium | reverse complement strand
CCACGTCGCTCCGATCCACGTTGATGATGTCCACCTCGTGGTCGTTGCGGAGCGCGCACCCCACCGAGTATGCAAACTTCTTGATGCCCTCGTCCCAGGGCTCGACGAGGTCTTCCGATATGACGAGAATCCGTCGGGCCATTACCGTGGCCAACCCCTTACTGCGCCCGATTCAGCGGCCGCGGAAACGGTGGAAGAAGTCCCAGACGGTGAGCGCGTCGATATCGCCGGTGGCGGCGAAGGCGCTGTGGTTTCCGTGCGGCCACGTGCCGAAGCGTAGCAGCGGACCGCGGCACGCCGCGAGCTTTTTCTTGCACGCCTCGATGGCGGCGTAGGAGGCGTCCTCGAGTGCGCCCAGGTGGACGGCATAGTCGGACGGCCGTTCCCCCGCCTCTATAATGAAGCCGATGTCGGAGAGCGCCTGTACCGCCTCGCGGCTCGACCCCGGCGCCACCCCCCCGCACGGGCGCGCGGGGCCGTCGACGAGCCTGGGGACGGGCTCTATGATGCGCTCGACGCCGTCCTGGCGCAGAATCACGGCGGTGCCGTCGCACACCTTGAAGCTCGCGCGGTGGCCGCCGTCCTCGCGAACGAAAGTGGCGCGGTTTTGCGCCTTGTCCACCCACCACGACGCAATCTCATCGAGGGTGGCGATCCACACGCCCGGCTTCTTGGCGCGCGCGTTGGCGAGCAATTCGTGCACGGCGTCGGCGAAGAAGTCGATGCGCTCGGGGTGGAGCTGCAGGGTGAAGAGCTCGCCGCGCGCGTAGCTCTTCTCCAGGATCGCGTTCCATATACGACCAAGGAAGTCGGCATCGTGGATGTACATGCGGTCGAGCATGATCTCGTCATCGGGCAGCGACACCGGAATCTCCACGAATCCGCGGCGGCGAAACGGCAGCACCCTCATCTCGTCCGCCGGCACCGGCCGGTAGAAGTCGAGGCCGCGCTGCATGCCGTCGCGGCGGGTGTCGTTGAAGGAGTCGACGTCGAAGACGTCCCACCACACCGTCTGGTTGGAGCTGTAACGGAACTGGAAGTCCTCGACCACGCGCATGGTGTCCTCGTTCCAATGGAGATAGGGCGCGCGGAATCCGGCGAAGGGAACGGCGTGGTCACGAAAGAGCGAGATGGCGAGGCCCAGGTGGCGCCTCTGCTCGTCGTAGTCGAGCGAGTCGAGGTCGACGTGCGACCACGCGTGCACGGCCAGCTCGGCGCCGCGTTCGAGGAGGCGGTGGGCGAAGCGCGGGTTGCGGCTCATGGGGAGTGCCGTGATGGGGAACGTGGGGTGGCAGTCGTACTCGTCGAGCACGTCCATGAAGCGCTCGAAACGCCCACCCATGCGCTCGGGCCCGTGGCCGAAGCGAGCCACGATCTGGCCGGTGCGCCGGGCCATGTTCACCGGCCCGCGCGACCCCAGTACGAACTTCAGAATCTTCTTCATCGCTTCCTTCTGTCTCCGAGCAAGCGCGCGAAGAGATCCTCGCGCGCCCGGCACATGCGTTCGATGTCGTGGCGTTCCTCCACCACCTCGCGTCCGCGCCGGCCCATGCGCTCGCGGCGAGCGGCGTCGGCGCCGAGTTCGGTGACGGCGGCGGCTAGCGCGGCCGGGTCCTGCGGCGGCACCACCACCGCGGTGTCATCATCGACGATGTCGCGCACGCTCCCTACCGCGGTCGCGATCACGGGAAGCCCCGAGGCCATCGCCTCAAGTGCCACGTTGGGGAATGCTTCGCTCCGCGACGGCAGCACCACCGCGTCGCTGGCGCGGTAGATGCGTTCCACGTCGTCGCGGATGCCGGCGAACACCACCCGCCCACCGAAGCCCCGCGCCCGCTCCTCGAGCACGCCGCGGTCGGGGCCGTCACCAACGATGAGAAATCGGAGGCGCTCGTTTCGCTCCAGCGCGGGCTCGATGGCCGCGACGAGCACGTCGACCCCCTTGACCGGTTTGAGCGAGGCCACGGTGGTGAACACCACATCGCCGTCGGCGAACCCAAACTCCCCGCGCAGGCCGTCCTCGCGCCCGGGGTGGTAGCGCACCGTGTCCACGCCGTTGGGGATCACGGTGAACTTCTCTTCCGGGAGCCCCTCGATGTCGACGAGCGCGCGCACGTGCGACGGCGCCAGCGCCAGCAGCGCGTCGGCGCGGGCAGCGAAGGGAACCACGTAGCGCGGAACGAGCCGACTCTCCCGCGACCCCGTGGCATGGTACGACACCACCACCGATTGCACCACCCCCCGCCTTCGCGCCCACCACGACAGCAGCGTGGTATTGGGGTGGCCGAAGGTGTAGATGAGGTCGATTCCCTCGCGCCGCAGCACCCGTTGCAGACGGCCGTACGCGGAGAGATCGTAGCGGCCGCGCTGCAGCCCCTCGTAGACGGTCACGCCCAGATCCTCCAGGCTGTCGCGGAAATAGCCGCCGCGCTTGAGCGCGCATGCGGTGATCCGGAAGCGCGACGAATCCACGCGGGCGATGAAGTCGTAGAGCTTCTTCTCCACGCCGCCCATGTCGAATTCGTTGTCGAGGATGAGCACGTTACGTGCCACGAGTCACCAGTCCTTGGAAGAGCTCCAGATAACGGCGCGCGAGTGCGGGCGCGCCGTATCTCTCATCTATGAGGTCGCGCGCGCGCCCCCCCATGACCGCGCGCCGGTCGTCGTCGTCGAGGAGGCGCGCGATCACCTCCGCCATCTCGCCGCCGTCCGCGCACACCACGCCGACCCCCTCGTCGTGGAGGATGCCGTCGACGTCGACGAACGACACCACCGGGGTGGCATTCTGCCACGCCTCCAGGAACGCGTTGGGGAATCCCTCGACGCGCGAGGTGTTTACCAGCAGTGAGGCACGTCGCAGGTAGGTGTCAACGTCGTCGCGCGGGATGCGGCCGGTGAGTGTGAGGTTCGCCACCCCCTCGGCCTCAGCCTGCACCTTGCGGGCATAGTCCGGCGCAGAACTCACCCCGCCGCCAATCATGATGAAGCGGCGCTCCGGCATCGCCTGCGCGAGGCGGACGAACTCGAGGGGCTGTTTGACCTCGCGCAGTCCCCCCACCCACACCACCGAGCCGTCCTTCTGCGACGGGTCGGTGTCGGTGAGCGCCACCGCGCTGGGAATCACTACCGCCTCGCGCCCCAGCTTGTCCCGGCAAGACCGCGCCTGAGCCTCGTTCTGGGCCACGATCAAAGAGGCATTCTTGAGTCCCCAGAAGAAGAAGGCGCGGTCGCGGAGACCGTTCAGGCGCACCTCGTGGAGCGAGAAGTCGGTGTCGCTGCCGGCGAAGTACACGAAGGCACCGTCGTGCCGGCGGCAGTGGAGGGCGGTGAAGCCGGTCTCCACGCCGGCGCAGTGCTGGAAGTAGACGTCCGCCTCGGCGCGCCGCAGCGCATCGAGCGCGCCCGGCAGCCGCGGATGGAAGAAGCGCAGGCCCGGCACGCCGGCGCGCGAGTCGAACGCATTTTCGGCTGGATGCGGGAGC
>JASFLD010000554.1:0-3491 GCA_050118275.1 Gemmatimonadales bacterium | reverse complement strand
GCGCATGCGTGGGCGGCGAAACGCGGCGGAGATCTGACGGCCTATCACGGCGGCCAGGTCTCCATCGATCCCCGTCCCCACATCCGCCGCGAGCCGTTCGGCATGGTCGTACTGCCGATCATCTCCGTATTGATTTCAGGTTGGCCCTTCGGGTTCGCCAGCGCGCCCTACGACCCGAACTGGGCCCGACGTCATCCCCGGCGCGCCGCCTGGATGGCGCTGGCGGGACCGGGCGCCAACCTCGCGCTCATTCTCGCGGCTGGCCTATTGATCAACGCCGGCGTGGCGATCGGCGTGTTCTATTCGCCAGAGAGGATTTCATTTGGGCACGTCGCGGGCACGCAGGGGGGTGGAATCGCACACGCCGTCGCCCTGCTGCTCGGCGTCTTCTTCTCGCTCAACCTCGTACTGCTCGTCCTGAACATGCTGCCGGTTCCTCCCCTGGACGGCAGCGGGGCGCTGCCGTTGCTGCTGTCACCGCAGGCGACGCGCCGTTACCAGGACTTCCTCTGGCGCCAGCCGGCGTTGGGCTGGATCGGCATCCTCGTGGCGTGGCAGGTCTTCGCCGTGATCTTCCACCCGCTCTTTCTCCTCGCCGTCAATCTGCTGTATCCGGGCGCCTCGTATCAATGACCGCCAACGGCTCATTCCGATACTTCACTGAGATACATCGGGATGGGGATGATCTTCCGATCGGACATTCGCTGCACTATCGGGATATGACGCGCGACCGCTTCTGCTCCAAGCCCAACCGCTGCAACAGTGGGGGAAAGCGTGGATCGCTCCTCAGGGCGCCGGCCGTCGGGTCGGCGTTGATGTAAGAGAGGCTGCCGGGATCTTCCGCGTAGGCGCGTTCCAGATACTCGAAAGCGCGCTCCATTTCGCCCAACTCGGCGTATACGATAGCGAGTTCCTTGAGCATCTGTCCTTGCGGCTCGACCTGATCGACCAACCGAAGCGCGTCGTCCCGGCGCCCGGCGTGCGCGTAGGCCCAGGCCAGGGCGGTCGTGTTGAACGGGTACTCCGGCCGCACCTCCAGTGCCCGACGTAACGCAGCCAACCCCTGCGCCGTGTCGCCGTTCAGTACCGAGGCGAACCCGAGGCTGTAAAGCGCGCCCGAATTGTCCGGCTCGAGCTCCAAGACCTTACGGGCTTCGGCCATACCGCCCTCGTAATCACCGGTGAACCAAAGACCGCTGGCTAGCGAGAGGCGATAACTGATCGACAACGGATCCAGCTCCACCGCCCGTCGCAACTGCAACACCAACTCCTCGAAGCGCCCGAGGCTGAGCAACAGGCGGGCGTAGCGTCGATGTGCATCCGCCGAGCCGGGATTGAGCTCCAGCGCTCGCCGGTGCTGGCGTTCCGCCTCGGCGAAACGCAGCTCCGACTCGAATACGTCCGCCAGCGACGTGTGTGCGTCCGCCAGCGTTTCGTCCAGCGCCAAAGCCTTCTCCGCCGCGGCCCGCGCTTCGGGCAGAGCCTGCTCCGCCGGCGTGTAGCCGTTGCTCCAGAGGTCGAGATAGATGTCGGCCACTCCCGCGTAGGCGGCGGCGAAATCTGGATCGATTTCGATCGCTTGCCGGAACAGCCGCGCCGCGTCCTGCAGCCCCTCTTGCGTGCCGCCTTGCGGCCGGTGGTGCAGGTATCGTCCGCGAGTGTACAGGTCGTAGGCCTGCAGGCTCTCGGTTGGAGGAACAGCCAACCGCACCTCGACGTCGGGGGTCAGCGTCGCCCGAAGCGCCGCCGCGATCTCCCGGGCGATATCGCTCTGTATCGAGAAGATGTTGGCCGTGGTCAGCTCGGTATCGTACGTTTCGGCCCAGACCTGGCGGTCGGTGCGCGCGTCGATCAACTGGACGTTGACTCTCACCCAGTTGCCCGCCCGCTGGATGCCTCCCTCAACCACCGTAGCGACTCCCAGTTCGCCGGCGATCTCGGGGATGCTCAGTTGCGTCTCGCGGTACTTCATCACCGACGTGCGTGAGATGACCGTCAGGCTGTCGATCTTGGATAGCTGGGTCAACAAGTCGTCGTGGATTCCGCTGCTGAACGCCCTGCTCTCCTCGTCGGCTTGCACGCTGACGAACGGCAGGACGGCCACGGACCGGAGGTCCACCGAAGATGCGGTGATTCGTGCCGCGCCGGATTCTGGTCCGAATAGCACCCAACTAGCGGCCACTGCGCCCCAGAGCGCGAACGCGGTCACACCGCCCAATACCGCGTTCTGCCAGTTGAATAGCCGGCCGGTACCGACCGCCGGAGCGCGGGAATTCTCTAAGCGCCCGACTACCGTCCTACGGACGAGACGCTTCTGCACCAACGCCGTAACCAGAACGACCGGAAAGCCGATCACGAGCAGCGCCAACGTGAAGCGCGGGAACCAGGTTGGAACGTCGAAATTGTTGCCGAGAACGTCCACGACCTGGAGCGCGATCCACGATCCAAAAACATAGATCCCCAGCACCTGCCAGATGGAACGGCGTTGCAGTTTGTCGATGAGTCCGTTTATACCGTTCATAGCTTCACAATCGTCTTGCTCACACCTCACCCGGAGCCGACTGCGGCTAGCGGATCCCTTATCCTGT
The DNA here is from genome assembly GCA_050118275.1 of Gemmatimonadales bacterium. Taxonomy (GTDB): domain Bacteria; phylum Gemmatimonadota; class Gemmatimonadetes; order Palauibacterales; family KS3-K002; genus JASFMO01. The sequence continues at coordinate 903 of JASFLD010000554.1, read as the reverse complement.
CAGGAAGCTCTGCAAAAATACCAGGCAGGGGGGCGAGAGAGTTGTTGCTTGAAACTAGCAGAGAACCGCGTTGGCGCCAGACTTCCCCTCCAGTTGGAACGCGAGCTAGCCCCCTCGGCCGATTTGGTCCAAGGCGAAACGGACCTCCGCGTGCTCATCGAACCCGTACGTCGCAAAATCCTGCCAGCTCATTGGGAAGTCCGGCTCGAGAACACGACCTAACGATTCATCTTCCGGAAACAAAGTCTGCGCAGTTCGAGCGATGGAGCCGCTCAATCTCGAGTGCGGGAGCTCGAACGGCGTCACATCGACGAAAGCGTTCCCGGCTTGGGAAGAGGGAACGCCGACCATTTTCGCACCTAGGTGCCAGACGCGATACGCGAAGTGGTAGGCCGCGCTGAAGGTCGAAGGGTCCACAAGAACCAAGACCTCTGGGCTATGGATCGGCCTGCCATCGAGACTTCTCACCAAGTCGGCCAGCCCGCAGGCGAACGGCTCGAGTTCGACCGTGTATTGGTCGCGGCTGGACTCGCTGGCGATGCTCTTTTCTTCCACGATACGGTAGTCGCCCAACTCATGCTCAGCGCCGAGCTCGGCGTTCAGCTGAGCCAGTGTCCGGCCGGTAAGCTCCAGATAGCTCCCAGAGATGCGCGTCGCGAACGTCACGGGGTAATCGTGACCAAGGTAACGGTCGCCGTAGGCCAGGACCAAGAACGGAGTGACTAGCGACGACCAGCCGCCGTCGTTGCCGCGCAAGTCGAGGATGAGGTGCTGGCTCTCCCGTTCGCGCATCGCGACCAACACGTCACGGACCGCGCGAGTGAAACAGGGAACACCTTCCAGCGCCGTGTCCAGCGTGGTGGGCATCGCCTCGGGCTCGAAACGCCGGTAGTATTCCGCCAA
>JASFLD010000553.1:0-3493 GCA_050118275.1 Gemmatimonadales bacterium | reverse complement strand
CGTTGCTCATTCGAACCTCGCCCCGCGGGGTCAAGGCTCCATCAAGCGTCGAGATCGAATCCCGGAGGCTGGCTCGCCCGTGGTGTCGGTGCGTCCACAACCATTCCGCCCGGTGCGTCGGGCCCCAGACAGGCCGGAGGAGATCCACCCTGCTCGGCTGGGCAATGACAAGAAACACGACACTGCTCTCAATTCCCTGGCACACGACTCCGCGTTCATGGCAGGGCCAGCCGATTGGTGGGAGGACGCGCGCTGGATGGGCGTGCTGGAGAAGCGGGACGGGCCGTGGCTGATCGTGGAGATGCACCTCTCCTTCGCGATCGAGCAGGTGCGAGGCGGGCAGGACGCCGCCTAGGGCCGAAGCTAGGCGGCCGTTCGTACGGCGCCCGGCAATCTCAATCAGCGGGTTCGGAAATAGGCGTCGATGCCCGCCGCGATCGCGCGCGCCATCCGGTCCTGTCCCGACTCCTCCGCGATGAAAGCCTCGTCATCGGGATTGGTGAGCACCACCATCTCCACGGTGATGACCGGTACCTGAGAGAAGATCGAGCCGGTCAACGCGCCCTGCCGGCTCCCCACGGCCGTCTTCGAGTCGCCCTTGATACCCAAGTCGTTCCAGCCAGACCCCAGCACCTCGATCATCGCCGGGTGGAAAGCCCGGGCCAGCGCCTCGCTGCCGGCGATCACATCATCGCTCGGTCCCGTCACCTCGAAACGCGTCCCTTGCCGATCGGGATAGAACGTCGCCGTCCCCGAGTGATCGCCCGCGTCGCAGTGCAGACGGACCATCAGGTCGGCCGAGTTGTAGTTGGCGATGTCGGCGCGGTGGCGGTTCGTGACCAGCTCGTCCTCCACCAGCTTGGTCATGATGACCTCGTAGCCCCGCTCCTCCAGAAGCGCACGAACCTTCTGCCCGATCACCCAATTCACATGGTTTTCCGTCAGTCCGCTGGGCCCGCGCGTCCCTTCGCTGGTCTCGGAAGGGTGGCCCGGATCGACCACGACGACGTGCCGCGAGGCTTCGGACCCGCCGCACGCATAGAGCGCGACGAGTCCGACGCACAGCCAAACGAGTGACCGCGTTCTCGAACGGTTCATGAGGTTCGCTCATCTCCATGGTTGGTTTGATCCGACTCGAGCCGCTGTCGAAGGCGTTCGGCCTCCAACGACGGTCGTGCTTCTGAACCGGCACCTGCTGGCCCTCTTCCATGTCGGCCAGGCGCCGTTCGAGTTGCGGACTGATCTGACCATTCGTCGCGCGCACCGCCTCCAGCCTCATCCAGCAGCGGACGTGAGACGAAACGATACGAACCGTGCCGCAGTCGGGATCCCGCTGATCACGAGCGCCATTCATGACACTCTCCTGTATCAATGGGACCGGAGCAATCAGGGGCCGCCACGATACCATGACAACCTACGGCTCGTCCGCGAACCGGTCTATCCACTTACGGCGGATTCGGTAGGCTAACCTACACCGGATAACCAACCCGAGCGGGCCCAAGCCAGGGGCTAGAGCGCATAAAGGCATGCGGCACAAGCGGGTAGGCGGATGAAACACTTGCCGTCTCGGTCAATACCATGCATTATGCAGTAATTGATCGCAGTTTGCCGGCTGACTGGGGTGGTCGAGAATGGCGCAGGGGTGTCAGCCATGTGGGCCGTGAGCAAACGGCGGTATGGCCTGCGGGTGTTTTATCCGCGGCCACCTTCCGTGAGGGTGCATTGTCCCCCGGCCGCATCGTTCCCACTCAACATCTCCACCCCGCATCTCTCTCATCTCCCAAACGAACTCGCTGACAAGGACTTTCCGGCTTCGCCCCCACGGCGCGGCTATGTGCAGCCGTCACAGCCAAGGAGCGTTCGAGGATGACTCACACCGTTGATTCCGGCGCGGAGTCCGAACTCGACTTTCACATCCTCTCGTTCGAGGGACCCGACGAGTATGCGCGCGCCGGCGGCATCGCCAGCCGCATCACCAGCCTGACGGAGACCCTCGCCCAAGAAGGGTACAATTCGCACCTCTGGTTCATCGGCGATCCCAATCGACCCGGTCACGAGACGAAAGGCCGGCTGACGCTGCACCGCTGGTGCCAGTGGATCAGCAACTACCATCCCGGCGGCGTTTACGATGGCGAGGAAGGCAAGCAGAACGACTACGCGAGCTCGCTACCGCCGGTCCTGTTCCGCGAGTATCTGGAACCGCAGCTGGAGGATCCCGACCGCCGCGTCGTCGTACTGGCCGAGGAGTGGCACACCGTGGACGCCGTGCTACATCTCGACGCCCTGCTCAAGAAAGCCAGACTGCGCGACCGGGTCGCGATCTTGTGGAACGCGAACAACGTGTTCGGCTTCGAGCGAATCGACTGGCAGCGTCTTGCCGCCGCGGCCGCCATCACCACGGTCAGTCGCTACATGCGCCAGTTCATGTGGAAACTGGGGGTGGACCCGCTGGTCATCCCCAACGGAATCGGGCCCGACTTCCTGGAGCCACCGGACGACAAGGCCACCGCCGACTTCCAGTACGCGCTGGGCGACCGCCTGGTGCTCACCAAGGTGGCCCGCTGGGATCCCGACAAGCGCTGGCTACTGGCGGTCGACATCGTGGCGGAGCTCAAGCGCCACGGCTGGCGTCCGCTGCTGCTGGCGCGCGGCGGCGTCGAGTCGCACGGCGCCGAGGTGCGCGCCCGCGCCGAATCTTCCGGCCTGCGTGTCGTCGAACGTGAGATTCCGGAACCAGCCGAGCAAAACCTCGCCCCCAGCCTCGAGGACCTGGACGACGCCGACGTCGTCAGCCTACGATCCTATCTCACTCCTCCTGTATCCCGCGTGCTGTTCCGCAATTCGGCCGCCGTGCTCGCCAACAGCGGGCGCGAGCCCTTCGGCCTGGTAGCCCTCGAGGCGATGGCCGCCGGCGGCATTGCCTGCGTCGGCGGCACCGGCGAGGATTACGCGGTGCCCGGCTGGAACGCCTTGCTGGTGCAAACCCAGAACCCATTGGAATTCATGGGACTGTTGCGGCGCATCCTGGAAAATCCCGACGAGGATCGTGCCGTCCGTGAGCGGGCGACGGAGACCGCCCGGTGCTACATCTGGAACAAGGTCATCCGGCGCGACCTGCTGCCGCGCATCTCACTGGCGTCGCAGAAGGACCACGCCCCGCGTGCCGTACGGCCCCAGCGTCGGCGCCGCCTGCCGATCTTCGGATCGCCATCCTCGCTCGCACCCAGCGCCGCCGGCGTCTGACGTTCTGACCGGCTCGGTCCAGCCAGAGCGCCACGCATTGGTGCAAAACCACCACCCAACGGCTCACATGCTTCGGACTGGCAGGGAGCCGCAGTGCTCCGCCCGACGTAGTGATTCAGGAATGCTACAAGACCCCGCGTCTGCCGGATGGCAGGCGGCCGGCTTTGGAGAGTGGAGCCCAAACCTGATCTGACCCCGCCTCCTGCACTACCGGATTCGCCGTCGGCGCTGCCATCCGTCCCTCTGGCAA
>JASFLD010000552.1:0-3496 GCA_050118275.1 Gemmatimonadales bacterium | reverse complement strand
CCTGACGCCCGGGAACCGGCGGCGGAGCCGGTCCACGAAGAGCCCCGCCGTGGCGTCCGTCCAGCAAGAGAGCAGCTGAAGGCGGGGCCACACCCTCGACCAGTCGACGGGCCCCAAGCCGTCGAGGGTGGCCCCGATGTCTTCCCTTGACCGCACCGGGAAGCGGAGAGAGTTCACCTCGACACACCCGCGCTCCAGATCCCGCCGCAACGCCGCCCGATGCGATTCCACGAAGTCGAGCAATGACCCGAGGTATGTGGGGCTCCAGATCGAGATGATCTCCAGGTCGCGCTCCGCGAGCAACCGCGCGGCGATGACGCGCCTGCACACGGAGACATCTCGAACGCGATGGAGATCACGTGTGTAGAGGAAACGAGAGCCGACGAGTCTGCGGGCCAGGCCCGAGAGATATGAGGTGTCGTCGTCGAAGCCCACCGGCACGCCGGCAGGCGTGCGCCGTCGTTCCCGGACGGCGGGCGACACGCTCAGGAAAGTCTTGCCGGTCCTAAACCCGGGTCCTAAGGTCAGCAGGTCGTAGGTCCAGATCCGGAAGAGCCGATCGAAGCTAGCGAGGAGTCGGCGGTTGTACGGAATCAGCTTTCGAGGGCCCGAGCTACCGGAAGTCTCCTCGAAGACGACGATCGGCCCGGACGTCAGGATCGCCTGGGAGGTCGCCGCCTGGCGATCGATCCACGGTTGGAGATCCTCGTAGGCAACGATGGGCACCTTGCGCACGAACTCCCCGTACGGCTCGCGACCGCGAACTCCTAGACTGCGACCGTACTCCGTTGTGGCGAGATCGCGCGTCAGCAACTCGAGTAGGGCCAACTGCGCGGCGGCCGGCCTTTCGAGCCCGCGCTCGAAGCGCCGGTAGGCGGGGCGGAGCGCCGCCCGGACTCCTCGTCGTGCTACGGCAGCCAGGAGGCGGTTACTCATGCGTCTCCATCAACTCAGGGTCTTGAGGGCGCTCCATATCGCTTCGACTTTCCCCTCCCACATGTGCGAGATCTCGACCACTCCCACGTCGCGGCACCGATTGCAGGCCTCCGCTTGCGCGAGGAACTCCTTGAAGCGAGGACTTCGTAGGAGCGCTCGCACCGACTCGCCCCGCATGTCGGCCAACGCCACCGCGGCTTGGGTGCAATCGAGAACAGCTCCGTTCGGCTCGACCCTCAGGCAAACCTTCTTGAAGTGGCAGCGGTACTCCCCGACCTCCCGGCCGAGCCGCGCCAAGTAGGAGTTGGAATCGGTCACCGGATAGCCCCGACCACGCAGCGAAGTGATCTCCCGGGCGACCCGGGCCTCTTCCCCGGCATCCAAACGGAGCGCTTGCAGATCGATGGAGCGTTCGGCATAACCGTAGTCGGTGACATTCATCGCTTGGAAGGACACCCGGGCGCCATGCCTTCTCCCGTACTCGGCGATACCCTCCAGTTGGTCGACGTTCAGTTTCGACAGGACCGAATTGATGATCACCGTTACCTTCGGATAAGCGCTTCGTGTGTACGCCAGCCCCCGGTCCAGCCGAACGAAGAGACCATCGCATCTGCGGATCTCGTCGTGTCTCTCGCCGATGCCATCGACGGACACCATGAGCCTGTTGACCCACGGCAGCACCTCATCGGAACGTTGCTCCAAGAACCAACCATTCGTGATCAGCGTGGTCTTGAGTCCGACTTCGCGCGCCGTACGTAGCGCTTCACCGGTGTCGGAGCGCACCAGGGGTTCGCCGCCCCACAGGACCAGAAAGAGGAATCCCGCGGCGGCCGCGTCACGGTAGAGCGCCTTCACCTCGGCAATCGGCAGCTCGTCGACGGCGGCCGCCGCCGGCATCTTCCACAGGCACATGGCGCAATCCGCGTTGCAGCGGAGCGTCAGCAGGTGCGAGAGGATGAAGGGACGCCCGTCATAGAAACGAGTCCGAAGCGCCTTAACGGCGACCCGCGCGGACAGCATGCCGGTCCTCCTCTCCCAAACGGTAGCAGACCACACCCTCGGGCCTCTGGGCACGCGTCGACGCACGCATCAACCGCCGGCGCAGCGCCCGCCGCAACCACTTGTAGACCATGCCGGCCATGGCCCGGTAGTCCACGCGGGCGATCATCGCCAGTTCGTCTCCTTCCAAGTAGCCGGGGTTAATGCGCAGGAAGAATCTCACCTCCGGCATTGCTATCACCCTATCGGTCAACGGGGCCACGCCAGCCTTGAGTACCGGCTGTTCGGGTCCGAATCGGACCACGCCGTCTTCAGCCTTCCAGTCCTCGCCATAGCGCGCACGACAGATCGAGTCGATCAGGCCGGCTTCCCATTCCGGCGTCTCTCTCCCGTGATGCGGCCAGTGCCTGGGGAAGTTGCGGACCAACGTCAGATAAGTCCGGTAGCCCGAGCAGATGAGATGCCAGTACAGCGGGGTGAACGGATGGCGCAACTTCCGCCTCAGCAGCGCGCCGGTCACACTCCGATGCAACGCGCTCTGACCCCAGTACTCCGGCCGTATGATCGTGTCACCCGAGAAGTAGATATCGACCGCGGTTCGATCGTACTCGTGGCGATAGAAGAGGGTCGTGGAGAACCCTACCAGGTCGCCGCTTCCGGAGTCTGTCGCGACGAACACGCTTCCCTTCTCCGCCAGGTCGCAATCGAAGGTCTCACGTTCCACGTTCTCATAATACTCGGAGTATAGCTCCCACATTCGACGGACCGTATCCGGCTGCAGTCGCGCCACCGTAACCTGTCGCACCTGGAGTTTTCCGGAACGTACCATCGTTCGCCTCCTGCTCAGAGCTTGTAGATCACCTCGCGCGACCGCAGGGCCCCGCTCGGATGCTCGCCACGCGTGCAGGCGCGGCTCACGCGCTGCATCCAAGTCGCCGGCTGGTCGGCCATCACGTTGCGGAACTCGCGCTTGCCGTACTGCCGTATCCGTTCAGCCTGGCTGTTCAGGATCTCGATATCCTGCTTGACGACCTTGCGCGTGACCCGGTGCACGTAGCGGGTGACGATCGGCGTCAGGCGACCGTACCGCACGCCCATGCGCGTGTACACCCGCGTACGCATATCGTTTTCCGGTGTGCAGACGAGGATGGTGACGATGTGCGCGAAGTCGCCGATCCAGTAGTCGACCTTCAGGGTGTGCGGCAGGATGACCTCGTCGATGTGCCGGATGGTTTTCTTGCGCGCGAGCACGGACCGTATGTCGCTCGAGTCCGTCGCGTCCTCCTCGATCGTCTCCACCCGCACCCCCGTCTCGGTCTCCTCGATTCGCGCGGTCACGTACTGGCTCGGCGCCGAACGAAACAGCCCTTCGTGGGCGAAGCCGGTGTGGCTGCAGTCGAGGCCGTTCTCGAGTATCAAATCAACCGGCGCGCGAATGACGTTCTGCAACTCGAACCAACCGTAGCCCTTCGACTTCGCGTACCCGGGGGGATCCGTGTCAATCAGACGAGCATCCCCGAGGTTGACCCAGATCCAATCGTCCCGCTCCTCGACCGGGAAC
>JASFLD010000551.1:0-3496 GCA_050118275.1 Gemmatimonadales bacterium | reverse complement strand
ATATTCCTTGTTCGATATTCGTCATTCAACGGGGGAATGAATGAGCAACCGTTTTCACATCGTCGTCTGCGGCAGTCTGGTTCCGGATCCATTGCAGACCTTGGAACCGGTGGAGACGCCGAGCGGCCCCGGGCTGAAGAACGAGATGATGCTGCCGTCCGTGTTGGACCCGTGGGCGGCCCACGCTCTCTACGAGGCCACACACCTCGCCGGGCAGAATGACGGCAGCAAAGTATGGCTGGTCGCCCTCGGCCCGAAGGCGCGTCTGCAGCAACTCATGATGAACATCGCGCAGAAGGCTCCGTTCGAGTTGGTTGCGCTGGATGGCCCGGCCAGCGGATTCACCGACGCCTATGAGGTCGCGGCGGCACTGGCGACGGCGATCGAGGGCATCGAAGGACTGGACCGGGAGCGGCTGTTGTTGTTCGGGGGACGCTCATCGGCCTCCCGCGACGCCGGCGTCACCGTGCAAATGGTCGGCGAGCGATTGGGCATTGCCGATCAATTCCTGGCGGTGGACAAGCTGACGGTGGAGGACGACGGGTCGCTGCGTCTGCTGGAGCGGATCGAGGGCGGGAAGTACCTGGCGTCGGTGTGCGAAGGACCGCCGGTGGCAGTGGCGTGGTCGACGGGCGAGTTGCCGGAGCCACCGAACAATCCGCAGGTGGGGATGCTGAACATGCGGACGATCATGCCGGCGCTGCAGAAGGCGCAGCCCGCCGCGGTGGGTGCGGCCGGCGTGTCGTTCGCGAAGGTCGAAGTTCCCAGGCAGCGGCGCGAGACCCGTGTGGTGAAAGATGTTTCGGTCGACGAGATCGCCCGGGAAATCGTGGAGTGGTTGAGAGGGGGGAGCTAGCGATGGAAAAGATACTCGTGCCGATGCACACGGATGCCGACGGTGGGCTACCGAGGGTGGCGCTCGAGGTTCTGGCCGGGGCGGGGCGCCTATCGCAGGACCTGGACGGGGCGGACCTGATCGTCGGCTTCATCGGCGGACAGGTGCAGGACGCGGCCGATTCCGTCGCCGACTGTGGCGCTGCCGTTTTCCTGGCGGTGGAGGGCGACGAATTCAACACGTCGCGCTACGCCAGCGACGCCGCAGCTCTGGAAGGGCTGGTGCGCGAATCGGGGGCGACGCTGGTTCTGGTCCCGGCAACGTCGCGATTCTCGCGTACGGTCCCCGGCGTGACACAGCGGGTCGACGGTCGCATCGACACTCACGTGACGGGGCTCTCTCTCGGAGATGGTGGGCCGCACGTCGAGCGCTGGTATTATCGACAGCGCATGGTCGCGAGTTTGAGTCGGACGCACCGACCGTGGTTCATCCTCATCGACGCGGGCGTCTTCGAGCCCTGGGGCGGGAGAGGCGGGACGGCGAGCTTGGAGAAATTGGCGCTGGCTGCGCCAGCGCCGCGCACGCGAGTCGTGGGAGAGGAGGCGGCCTCGGCGGAGGCACAGACAATACGCCCCGATGCCGATCTGCTATTCGTCGCCGGGGCGGGCTGGACCAAGAAACAGGCTGATGGCCGGTTGCACATAGAGGGTGCCGAGCGGCTGATCCGCGAGTTCCTGGAGAAAGCGCAGGCGTCGCTGGGCAGCAGCAAGTCGCTGGTCGATCAGTCGACGGAAGGGCAGCGGGTCCTTTCATTCATGAGTCACATGAACCAGGTCGGGCAGACCGGATCCACGCCGCGGCATCCGAAGGGGTTGGCTACTTGCTGCCACGGCGAGGAGCCGCACGTGGTCGGCTGGCGATTCATCAAGGAACGCCGGGCGGTGAATCTGGATCCGGCGTGTGGCTGGGCTCAGGGTAAGGCCGATGTGCTGTACGTCGCTGATGCCTTCGCCGTGATGGCCAAAGTGAACGAGTTGCTCGGGAGCGGTTGACCCGGGAGGTGTGACATGCAGGTGCCGATACTACCTGTCGATTTGACTTCCGTAGTCGCCGTGGTGATGGGCATGCTGATCATTCTGGTGCCGGTCGCCGGGCTGACCTTGCGCTTCGCTCTGAAGCCGATCGCCGAAGCGATGGCGAGGATCAAAGAAGCGCAGGGAGCCGGGCGCGAGGTCGCGGTGATGCAGCAGAGGATCGACCTGTTGGAGCGGCAAATGGCCGGTGTCGAGTCGGAGATGGTCCGGCTGCGCGAGATCCAGGAGTTCCACGCGCAACTCGAAGCGCCGAAGGAATAGCGTCGCTGGCTGGCGACCGTGCATGCGGTCGCGGCTGGATAGACTCGTGGCGTTTGGCCGAGAGTGGGGAACCGTCAGCTCCAGACGTTCATTCCGGCCCTGTCGAGCGAAGCGCGCGCTCGGCGATGTCCTTGATCTGGCGTCCGATCGGCTGGTCGGGATGGCTGGCGATCATCCGTTCGGCGATCCGCAGGGCCTGGCGATACTCTCCACGCTTCGCGTAGTGATCGGCCAACGCGTACAGGTAGTCGAGGTTCGTTGGCTCCAACTCCACGGTACGCCGCAGGGCCGCCTCGGCCTCGGCGGTCCTTCCGAGTTGCTGCAGGATGAGCCCGAGGTTGTAGAAGATTCGCGGCCGTTCGGGCATGCCCTCCGCGGCAAGCCTCAGTTGTTCCGCGGCTTCCTCGTCGCGTCCCATCTCGGCCAGCAGTAGACCCAACGAGTAGGACGCATCGTACCTCTCGGGATAGCTCTCCACGATTTGCCGCAGCAATCGCTCCGCCTCCTCGTTTCGACCCTGCGAGTTGAGGAGCACGGCGAGGTTGGCCTTGGCGGGGTAGAACAGATCGTCGATCTCGAGCGCGGCGCGGTAGTAAGTCTCGGCGCGCTGCGGGTCACCGAGTTGGGCGTAGAGGTTGCCGAGGTTGTGACCGGCGAAGGCGAAATCGAGGGAGTACTCCATCGCCGTTACGTATTCCGCCAGGGCGTCGTCGAAGGCTTCCTGCTGGTACGGCTTGAACAACTGTCTGGGCAGTCCCGCGAGTCGCGAAGCCGCCTGCATTCGCACACCTCTCACGGGATCGAAGAGTAGCGGCGACACCAGCTCCACGAATTCCTCGGGATTACCGGTGTTCACGCTGGTGACGGCCGTGAAGCGCAGTAGTGCCTCGGGATCGGAAAGCGCTTGGTTGAAGGCGGCCGTGCTTTCTTCGCCCGGGTAGGCGCCCAACAGCTGGAGTGCGGTGGCCCGTACGATGGTGGGGTAAAGATCGTCGCCGGCGAGCCTGATGAGCGGATCCCGGGCCCGCGGATCGTGGTCGCGGCCGGCAGCCAATATGGTGCCGTAGTGCGGCTTGCGGGCCTTGCCGTACCACTCCCGGTACTTCTCCGCCGACCAGGTGTCCGGCTTGTCGTCGTGGCAGCCGCTCTGGCTGCATGCGTTGGGCACGCCGATCTCGAGGGTCAAGTCGGGGCGCGGCACGCGCAGGCTGTGGTCGGCGCGCCAATCGATCACCATGTAGGGCCGCTCGGGCATGTGACACTTGACGCACAGATAACCTTCGCTGGGTTTCCCCTCGTGCTCTCG
>JASFLD010000550.1:0-3497 GCA_050118275.1 Gemmatimonadales bacterium | reverse complement strand
TGGCTTTGACGATTGCATGGAGCCGCTTGGCCATGGCGCGATCCGGTCCCCGCATCTCGGCGATCTTCGCAAGCACGGCGCTTTCTCCGTCCGCCTTGTCCGCGCGCCGGCCGCGCCTCGCTTCCGCCTTCAGCTCTTGGGCGCGCTCCTTCATCGCGGTTCGTTCCTCCTCCGTGAATCCCTTGGACTTCTTGTCGGTCGCGGCGGTGTTCTTGGCGGACTTGTGCGTGGCCTTCTTGGTGGTGCTCTTGGCAGACTTCTGCGTGCCCTTCTTGGTAGGACTCATAAAGCTCTCCTTTTACAGACTGGGGTCGGAACCCTCGCCGCTGTTGGGGATGCCGAGCGACTGGTGCCGCGTCCCACACGTGGGACGATTGACCCGTAACTTCATCCCCCACGTTGCGGGAACAGCGCGGAACTGTCCAGTTCGTCGTGTGGCGCCATCGACTGGCTGTCCCGGTGCGGTTGCCGGGTGCGAGCCGGAAGCCACCTCGCGGTTGCGTTCACGGACAGTCGGAGAGCACCGTCACGCCTTTGGCTTGCAGCGCAGCCACGTCCATGCAACTCACGCTCGTGGACTGTAGGTCGACGATGTCGCCTGCTCCGAGACCTGTGTTGTCGAGCAAAGACTGAATGTCGGTGAGGTTTGGGTTGTTGCCAAGGTAGAGCCACATCAGGCTCGTGAGCCCGCTCAGCCCGCTGATGTCGCCAATCGAGTTATTGGAGAGGTAGAGGTACGTCAGGCTCGTGAGCCCGCTCAGGCCGCTGATGTCGCTGATCGAGTTGTTGGAGAGCAAGAGTCCCGTCAGGCCCGTGAGCCCGCTCAGCCCGCTGATGTCGCTGATCCTGTTGTTGTGGAGGAAGAGGTGTGTCAGGCCCGTGAGCCCGCTCAGCCCGCCGATGTCGCTGATCGAGTTGTTGGAGAGGGAGAGGTACGTCAGGCTGGTGAGCCCGCTCAGCCCGCCGATGTCGCTGATCGAGTTAAAGGAGAGGTCGAGATCCGTCAGGCTGGTGAGCCCGCTCAACCCGCTGATGTCGCTGATCGAGTTGAAGGAAAGGTCGAGGTCCGTCAGGTTCGTGAGCCCGCCCAGCGCGCTGATGTCATTGATCGAGTTGCCCCAGAGGGAGAGGTTCGTCAAGCCCGCGAGATTCTGAATACCCACCAGGCTCGTAATTTCGGCTCGAGAGGCACCCAACACCGTCAGCCCGGATATCTGCCCGCAGGTGAGGGGCTCCTGGAAGCCGACCGAGAGTGCCGTCAAGATCCTCGCCGTTAGGCGGGCATCCTCGAACGTCGCGATGGCGTAGTCGGGGTAGTCACTGCAAAGCTCGTCGGGCTGGAGGACCGGCGGCTCTACTGTGATCGTCAACTGCCGCGTGTCCGTCTGGCCGTCGCCACTCGCGACCCGCACCGTGAACGTCTGGCTTTCCAACACGCTCGGTGTGCCTGAGATGAGCCCCGTCGATGCCGTCAGGCTCAGGCCCGTCGGCAGCGAGCCGAACGTGACCGACCACGTGTAGGTGCCGTCCCCGCCGGTAGCCACAAGCGTCTCACTGTAGGCGACAGTCGCTGTGGCGTTCGGTATCGACGTCGTGGTTACCACGAGCGTCTCGTAACCTGGACCGCTAGTGCCGTCGTTCCCGCAGCCCAGCGGGAGAAGGAGCGAGCCGATAATGAACAAGAGTACACGCCGCTTCATTCCCGAGTCCCGCAGAACGACTCGGGCCCGTCGACTGACGACGACGTCCCGGTCTGTGGAACAGCGGTCGGTGAGTGCGGGGATACGACGGTCGAGACGGTCCATACTGCTACCTGCGGCCTGAACGCTTCATGGCCAGGGATGTGTTTCAAGATGCGCCGTCAGTGGGCAGGCTGCACAACGAGCGGCTGATCAGGTCTGCGACTCGTAGCTCTCCCGCGGCGTCTGGAAGCGCGGGTGGTCGCAGCTCCTGCCACCAGCATCTACCTGCGGCGCTTGCCAACACGCTTGCCCCGAGGGTAGCAGCCCGGGCCTGGTACACCTCCCTTGGGGAAGCAGCCGCTCCCGAGAACTCCTCCCCTGGGATAGCAGCTGCGGATCGGCAGGCTCGCAATCAGCTTCAGGACGCGGATCGCCGGTCTGATCTTGCGCATGCGCTGTCTTCACCTCCTCAGACGGCTGGAGCGCGTGTTTAGAAAGATAGCCCCACGAAAGGCACACCGCACCTGATCGGCACTCGTTAGCGCCGACTGAATACTTTCCCGCCTGTGGCGGCCGAGAATGTCCCACTCACCCTCCAACTTCGTGTCCGTAATGGCAGGGTTCGCTGGTGACGCCGACCTTCTTGCATCGGAGGTGCGGAGTATTTGCTACTGGAGAAGACCAGACGAGCCAACGAGACATTTCAGCTTGAGGTGTTGATGCGGCCACTGAGATTACGCAGCTTATGCTCAGGGTCGTTAGGCCGCGCAGCTGGTGAAGCGAGATATCAGATGTTGGCAAGCCCAGATCGAAGTCGAGACGTTCGCTCGCGCATGCTACGTCTGCCACTCCTAGGCATCTTGATGTTCTGTGGTACTCCCTCAGCTCTCGCACAAGACGTCCCGCAGGATACTGTTCCACTGAGACCGATGCCCACACCGCACACTCAGGGACCCGAGATCAAGAACCGCAGGGAGGCTCTGAGAATTGCAGCAGAGCTCTACCCCGATGAGCTGCGCGATGCTGGTATCGGGGGTAGGGTTAGTGTTTGGCTATTCATCGATGTCGACGGCCGGGTCAAGAACACGGCTATCCACGAGAGTTCAGGTCATCAGAAGCTCGATGATGCTGCGGAAGCAGCGGCTCGCAAGTTTCGGTTCGTCCCTGCGCGTAACCATGACAAGGTAGTGCGAGTGTGGGTCTTCATCCCAATGGTCTTCGGTGCTCCAAAGTGAACAGAGAAGTGCTGCCTGAGAACGTTTCGTTATCGTCGCGAGCAGAGGGCAAAGTCGCTGGGCCGACGACACCCAAAGGGATCACTGTGATGCGCCGTCGTTCATCTCTCGCAATCCTCATGGGTTTGGTGTTCGTTGCCTGTCACGCTGGCACTCCAGAGCAGGGCCCACCGTCCCGAAGCCCACAAGTGCCAACAATCTCGACAGTATATCCGGTGCCGGCCGACTCTCTTTACTCCGCCCTTCGAACGAGGTTGGCTGCACGGAGCTATGGGATTGTCAAGGAAGACAACATTGGCCATCGGGTGGTGGCGAGCGTGCCCGGAAATGAGAACACGCAGGTAGAGTTCCGCGTCGTTGCACAGCGAGATTCTTCAGCGCTTACGGTGACTCCACTCGGAAACATGGATCCCGTGACGGGAATCGGCATCATACTCACGGTGACTCACGATATTACGACGGATCTTACAGCCTTGTACTCAAGTGAGTCCCTCGAATCGGGTGAACTACCTCCGTCGCGATGGCGTCCCGAGCTCTTTGTGACCCCCTGGGGAAGGTTATGGCTGGCACGTGGCGGACT
>JASFLD010000549.1:0-3499 GCA_050118275.1 Gemmatimonadales bacterium | reverse complement strand
GGTCACCGGTAAACTCGGTGCCGCGTTCACGCTTCGCGTTGGGAACGGCGCGAGGGGCAACACGGAGTGGCCCGGACCAGCGTTCGGGGATTACGGGCAGATCATCCCGTAGGATAGGCCTGCGTTCGGTAGCTTTCTGACGTCGTAAGAAGGAACCTAGACCGGCTCCCCGGTGCCATGGCACCGGGGAGCCCTTCATGTTGGTGGGGTCGCTGAGGGAGGATACAGAAGCCGACGAGGTACCCATGGGCGCTCGCTCGGACCGCTTCGGGGCTTCGAGCAGCTTGTCACGGGAGGTGAGCGAACGACGCGCGCCCGATCAGCTGGGCCGGTGGCGATAAGCTCCGTCGATGGCGCATGACCCGGCTCTCTTCAGTATGCGATACGCGCGAGACTGTGACCCGACCTGTGCAACCTTTTGGCCGGAGGACTCGTAGTGGGGCTTGCAGGGTACGGCCCGAAAAACGGCGGCCGCCCATGCACGGACAGGGCAGCGGGCTCCCTGGAGTCACACAAGAGACGTAGATTTCGCTGTTGCCGACCGGGAAGGAATCCGGGTCTCGGCGACGGCTAAAAGCGTAAGGAGCGAATGATGGGAAGCGGACTCTTAGGCATTCTGGTACTGGCGGCGGATATCTGGGCCCTCGTGAACGTCTTCGGCAGCCGTTCCTCCAACATGGCCAAGGTCGTTTGGGCCGTGATGATCCTGGTGTTGCCCGTCCTCGGCTTCATCATCTGGTTGCTGGCGGGCCCACGATCAGACCGCTGAGCCAGAGGGCGCGGCGGGGACCGATACGGGAATGAGCCATGACGAGGCGCTGGACATCGGCCGGCGCTGCCGCTTGCAATCCCCCGGCTCCCCTCGGCGGAGGTGCAACGGCTGGCGGCGTCGGGTCCCGCTCCACGAGCGATACTGTTCTCGCGCCCAGCCGCGGCGCGGGTGATCGTAGCGGCGCCGAAACAGTTGGCGCGTGAGCTGCAGCGACAACGCCTCAATCCGCCTCTTACAACCCCCACGTCCGGCTGCAGAAATGGACAAAATGACGGACCAGAGTCGCCGAGTTCTTCTCGGAGCTGAACGGCGACGTCGAGTGCTTCGGGAAACAGCAAGCGCGTAAACATTTGTCTTGGCATGCCTTAGACCGCCTGGCCGGCCCCTCACGATCGCGTCACACCCTCCAGAGTAGAAACCCCTCGCAGCCAGGGCTTCTGTAAAGCATCGCCCTCGCGATTGCGGTTACTTAGGGCACAGATGCTGCACATGTGCCCGGTGCCGAGTGCTGTCGTCACGGGTGCGTGACCAGGCAGTAACCAGAGCCTGCCAGAAGCAGGACCCGCCAAATCTCCCACGGCACTCTCACGGCGCTAGAGCAACACACGAGACACTCATCACCGTCCCGCGGTCTGGCATCCCCCGCCGTGCCCCCCAGCGGCACCAGAGAAATGTGACTGACATATGGCGTGGATGTCACCAACCCAACTGATCACGTGATCCGCGCGGGAGTGCCACGATGATAAGGGCGGCTTCCGGCGTACGGCGCGCGACAGACGGCGCGACGGATACCGCGTCAACAGCCACTTATGACTGGCACGGCGTGGTTGGCATAAAGGTTCTCGACTGGAAGCGGTCGGACATCAGGAATGTCGAGACTCAGCTTGGACTCGAGCGAGCCCAGCTCGATCGTCTTCCCGATCTCACTATTCGTTATGTGGACCGCCTGCCCTTGCCGGGCGAGCTTACCTACCTGTCGGACGGTGCGGCATTCGCTGGAGATGCGTTCGTGCTGACGGCGGGCGCTGATCGACGCCCGGTGATGCAGGTTCCGTTCGGTTCGTTGGGCTCGAAGTGCGATATCATGCTCGTCCGCGGGCTGTCCTCGATTCCGCTGCTCGTTCCGATCCTCAACCTCACAGCGTTACGAACCGGCTACCTGCCGGTGAATGCCGCGGCGTTCGAGTACGATGGCGTCGGAGTATTGGTGGCCGGCGGGGCGAGGGGCGGTAAGACCGGGACGTTGCTGGCCTTCATGTCGCAAGGCGCGACGTTCGTCGGAGACGATTGGGTACTAGTACACAGGGACGGACGTGCAATGTACGGGCTGCCGACGCCGATGCAGGTCAACGATGCCGACCTGCGCGCTCTGCCCGAGTACCGAGCCCGCCTCGACGTGCGGACGAAGAGGCGGATACGAATGATGAGTTCGCTATTGCGATTGGAGCGCTGTCTCCCGGCCCATTCTTCGCGCACGTCGATTGTCGCGCGTGCCCGCGCGCGGGTACGTGCCCGACTCGTGGCAGGACTGAAGGCGCAGGTGAGCCCTCATCGGCTATTCGGCGCGGCGGCCCGTTTCGGCGCCGGAGCACCCGACATCGTCTTCCTAGCGCGCAGTGTTGAGTCGCCGCGTATTTCCGTGAGTCCGATTCGGCCGACCGATCTCGTGCGCCGTCTCGTGCCGCTGCTCGAGTACGAGTGGAGGGAACTGGATCGATACTACACGCTGTTCCGCGCGGCGTTTCCAGGCCGCCGGAACGAGTTCATCGAATCCAAGACAAAGCATCTCGAGGCCGGCCTGCAATTCGCTCTCAAGGAGAAACGGACGTACGAGGTGAGCTATCCTTCGGCGGTGCCGATATCCGACGTCCTTCGGACGCTGGAGCCCTTCATATGCGGCGACGGCATTGCGAGCGAGCCACGCGTTCAAGGAGTGGTTGCCGAGTAGTTCGACGCAGGAATGTGTACACTGTTGCCTTGGCGGGCGCTGGCGGCGCCGGGAGGGCTGATCGAGGCTCTCGAGCTGCGGCGGAACTATTCCGGCCCGAGATGCCGCCGAGCGGATGGTCGTCAGCGACGCCAGTAGAGGAGGAGGCCGGCCGGGTCCGGGATGTGTCCGGTGTCATGGAGGAGCACCGGCGAGGGCATCGAGTCGGCGGCAACGGTAAGGATCGGATTCGATGATGCAACCGTGCTTCATAATTACGATCGAATCTGAAGGCCACGGCGGTTGGTCCGCCTCTCGGCCTGTCACAGCGAAGAACGCTCGCTACCTGGAGAGGTTCCAGGATCTATGCGAGTCCTTCGCGCTGAAGCCGACGTATCTGACGAGCCTCGAGATGGCTAAGTGTCCAATTTTCAAGGGGTTCGGTGGGTGGGTATTGGCGCGGGGGACCGGTGAGATAGGAGTGCAGGTAAATGCGTGGAATACGCCTCCGCTCGTGCCACTGACCGACGACGACCGCCGCCACCGACCCTACTTGATTGAGTACGCCGAGCCGGTGATGCGTGAGAAGATTCGGCGCATGACCGCCATTCTGGAGGACACCTTTGGCGTAAAGATGGTGAGCCATCGTGCTGGGCGCTGGAATCTGGATGAGCGATACGCGAGTATTCTGGTGGAAGAGGGCTATTGCGTCGATAGTTCGGTGACACCCCAGTGGTGTTGGACGGGGAAGCGAGGCGATCGAAGGGAGCGGGCTGTTCCCGACCCCCGAGCGTTTCCCG
>JASFLD010000548.1:0-3506 GCA_050118275.1 Gemmatimonadales bacterium | reverse complement strand
GATGCATCTCGGTAGGCCCGTAGGTCGTGCTGAGACCGCGCACACCCACGAAGAAGCGGTTTCCTGGCGATGGCGGGCTCCGTTCGCCGACCTCGTCTTTCGCCTCGCTCCCCTCCATCGTCTCCCGCAAGTCGAGCAGCTCGAGACGAGTCTCGTACAGTCGGGCGGCGAGCTGCGGGTCGTCACGCTCGGCCCGTTCCAGCGCCGTTTGCATCGCCTCCACCTTCTGGATCAGCTCGTCCAGGGTATTGTCGGCGCGTGCCAGGTCGTGCTGGAACGCTTCCAACTCCCCGCGGAAAGCGACGACGACGTCGTCCGACTTCCTCGGCAGCGCCCCGTCCCTGAGCGGTACCACCTCGAACGACACGGGACCGGCGAGCTCGGTCTCGGCGCCCTCCTCGACCACCACCAGTGTGGCGGTATAGGTGCCGGGAAGCGCCGGAAAGCCGAAGCCGCCGCCGGACGGATTCTCCAGTCCGATCAAGCTCTTCGGCGCGTAGCGCAGGTCCCAGCTCACCCGGTGGAAGCCGGCGGACGTGGGCCCGCTCACGCGATTGATGACCGTGCCTGCCGTGTCCCGCACCACGATCTCGACGCTGGGGCCCTCCTCGCGCATCTCCGCATCCAGCGCGTCCCAACCGGGGAACGGAACGTCTTGACCCTCCTCCAGCTGGCGTTCCCGTTCCTTGCGTTCCGCCTCCATCGACTTGTAGCCATCGCGCAGGTGATAGGTGAACACGGCGCCGAACGGCGGGTTCTCCGCCTGGTAGTCGTCGTCGCCCTCGGAGGAGATGATACTCTTCGGCACGTACCAGTATGCCGTGCGGACCGGGAAGAGCGCCGCCTGGCGGGCCAGCATCTCGGCGCTCATCTCCCGCAGGGGCGTGTAGTCGTCGAGGATGAAGATGCCGCGGCCGAACGAGGCCGCGACCAGATCCTCGTGCGTCCGCTGAATCGTGATGTCGCGGAAGGCGATGGTGGGCACTCCACCTTCCAGCTTGATCCACTGGCCGCCGCCGCTCTTGCTGAAGAAAACCCCGAACTCCGTGGCAGCGAACATCAGCTGCGGATCCACATGATCCTGCACCACCCGCCATACCAGGTGCCGGTCCGGCAGGTCGCCGGCGATCGATCGCCAGGAGCGGCCCCGATCGGTGCTCTTCACAAGATAGGGCGCGAAGTCGCCATACTTATGGTTGTCGAGCGCCATGTAGACGGTGTTCGGGTCGAACAGATCCGCCTTGATGTCGTTGACGAACGCCGTGCCCGGAACGCCGCGGATGTCGCCGATCTCGATCCGCCGCCAGTTCGCGCCGCCGTCCTCGGTCACCTGCAGCAATCCGTCATCGGTGCCGGCGTAGATCAGGCCCTCCACGAGTGGCGACTCAGACAGCGACGTGATCGTGTTGTAGTTGGACATCGCCGAGATGTCCCATGGGTTGTCCCAGCTCTGCTGCCGACCCATGATCGGGAGCGCGATCCGCTCCTGGTTTCGGGTCAGGTCGCCGGAGATCGGCGTCCAGCTGTCACCCCGATCGTCGGTTCGCCACACGCGCTGCGAGGCGAAGTAGATGCGCGTGGGGCTGTGAGGACTGATCTCGATCGGCGCGTCCCAGTTGTAGCGCTCGAAGTCCTCGCCCTCCCGCGCCTGCGGCTGGATGAAGACCTGCTCGCCCGTGATCCGGTCCACCCGCCAGAGTACGCCCTGCTGAAACTCCCCATAGATGATGTTCGGGTTACCCGGCTCGGTGGCGGAGCCAGCGCCGTCGGCGCCCAGCGTCTTGAACCAGTCGGCGTTGCGGATGCCGTGCTCCTCGTCGGTGCGCGACGGGCCGCCGTTGGACCCGTTGTCCTGGGTGCCGCCGTAGACGAAGTAGAACGGTTCGGCGTCGTCCACCGAGATCTTGTAGTACTGCATCACGGGGAGATTTCGGATGAACCGCCACGTCTCCATGTCGTCGTAGGTCTCGTACAGCCCGCCGTCGCAGCCGACCAGCAGGTAGTTCGGGTCGTCCGGCTGGAAAGCGATGGCGTGGTCGTCGGAATGTTTGTTGCGCAAGTTCATCGGCCTGAACGTGGCGCCGTGATCGTCGGAGATGAGCGTCACGGCGCTCACCAGGTAGAGTCGCCCGAAGCGGTGCGGCGAGGCATAGAGCTCCTGGTAGTAGTGGGGCCCGGTGCCGCCCGAGACGACATCGGACATCTTGGTCCACGACGCGCCTCGGTCGGTGGAGCGGAAAAGGCCGCCTGTACGGCGGTCGAGCTCGATATCCGCGTAAACGATGTCGGGATTCTGCGGCGAGATGGCGAGCCCGATCTTCCCCAGGTTGGAGGACGGAATGCCCGTGGTCAGCTCGGTCCAGGTCTCGCCGCCGTCGGTGCTCTTGTGGATCCCTGAGCCGGGGCCGCCGCCCATGTAGGCGGCCACGGTTCGGTGGCGGTCCCAAGTGGCGGCATAAAGCACGTCGGGGTCCCGCGGGTCCATCACGATGTCCGTCACGCCGGTCCACTCGCCGTCGCCCAACACCTTGCGCCAGGTCTCGCCGCCATCGTCCGTCTTGTAGAGGCCGCGCTCGCCGCCGGAGTTCCACAGCGGCCCCTGGGCCGACACCCAGACGACGTCCGAGTTCTCGGGATGGACCAACATCGTGGAGATGTGCTCGGAGGTCCGCAGGCCCATGTTCCGCCAGGTGCGACCCCCGTCGGTGCTCTTGTAGACGCCGTCGCCGTAGCCCACGTGCCGGCCACCGACGTCTTCTCCCGTGCCCACCCAGACTGTTGAGGGGTCGCTCGGAGAGATGACGACCGAGCCAATCGAGTAGGAGGACTGATCGTCGAAGATCGGCTGCCACGTCGTCCCGGCGTTCTCGGTCTTCCACACGCCACCCGAGCCGACAGCCACATACCACACGTTGCGGTTCTCGGGGTGGATATCGATGTCGGCGATGCGGCCGCCGTTGATCGCCGGTCCGATGTTGCGGAACGCGAGGGCCCGGTAGTCTGTCTGCCCGAGGCGCGAGTCGGCTTCTTGCGCCATTAGGGCAGAGCCGGGAACGGCGAGCGCAGTCAGCAGCAGTACGGTGCGGGGGATGTTCGTGTTCATGGCTATTCCGGGGTTGATGGGCAAAACGTTAGTGCGAAGCCGAAAACCTACGCCCGCCGCCGAGCGCGCACAAACCGCCGCCAGGGACGGAGGGCTCACTGCCGCGCTCTCGCGAACGACATTTCACTGACCGCCCTCGGCGAGCCGTAGAGGAAGCCGTCGGCCTGGCCCGAATCGAACAGCGGCAGGATGTGCGGGTGCTGCAGGCTCGCTGTGGTCTTGATCTCCCGCACGAATCGGTCGGCGCCGAGCACGGCCGCCAGCTCGGGTTTCAGCACCTTGAGCGCGACCTTGCGCTCGTGCTTCAGGTCCTCGGCCAGGTAGACGGTGGCCATGCCGCCCTCGCCGAGTTCCTGTTCGACGCGGTAGCGGCCCTCGGGGGCGCCCGTGACGCGGGACACGA
>JASFLD010000547.1:0-3508 GCA_050118275.1 Gemmatimonadales bacterium | reverse complement strand
TGGCCATCTCGGGCGCCGGCTGGACGTCCAACTGTTTGGATTCGTAGGTGAAGGTACGGGCGAGGATCACCGCAATCAGGACCACGAGGCCCGCCAGCACAACCCTGAATAGCATTCGCTTCATGTCTCGCGCCTATCTTCGGTAGACGATCTCGCCGTCGACGACGGTGAGCACGATCGAGCCGTCGAGCAGGTCTCCCGGCCGCTCGCTGCCGACGACGAAAGGATCGAGGTCCATGACGGTGATGTCCGCCCAACGATCCGGTTCCAAAGTCCCCATCTCGTTCTCGAGAAACGCCGACCGCGCCGCCCAGATCGTATAGCCTCGAACCGCCTCTTCAGCGGTCATCCGCTGCTCGGGATACCAACCGCCGGGCGGCTCGCCTTCCCTGTCGCGCCGCGTGATGGCCGAGTGCAGCCCGTAGAAGATGTCGTGATCCGAGCCCGGCAGGTCCGAGTTGAAGGTGAGCGGCACGCCCGCCAACCGCATCGTCCGCCAGGCGTAGGCGCCCTTCACCCGGTCGGGCCCGAGCCGTTCCTCCGCCCACGT
Source organism: Gemmatimonadales bacterium (assembly GCA_050118275.1). Classification (GTDB taxonomy): domain Bacteria; phylum Gemmatimonadota; class Gemmatimonadetes; order Palauibacterales; family KS3-K002; genus JASFMO01. The sequence goes on along the minus strand of JASFLD010000547.1, from coordinate 2,958 downwards.
CTTGTCCTCGACCGCGTGCGGCGGCTCCATCGAGGCGATCAGGCCAAGATCGGCGAAGCGCTCGAAGTCATCGGGGTGGACCACCTGAGCGTGCTCGACGCGATGCCGCAGGTTGCGCGCGCTCGGATACGCCCTGTAGACCGACTCGATGAAATCGAGCGTCTCGCGATTGCCGGCGTCGCCGATGGCGTGCACGCAGATCTGGAATCCCGCCGCCATCATCTGCGCCAACAGCTCGGGGTTGAAACCGTATTCGCCGCCGGCGACGCCACGATGGCCTGGCAGGTCGGCGTAGTCGTCAAGCAGCTTCGCACCGCGTGACCCCAGGGCGCCGTCGTAGAACGCCTTGACCGACCGGGTGTAGAGCATGCCCTCCGCATTGGTATCCGGCCCGCGCGACAGCCACTCGCGCAACAGCGGTTCGTCTCTGCCCTCCAGCATGGCGTAGACGCGGATCGGCAGTCGCCCTTCGCCCTCCAGCGTCTGGAACGCCGCCATCAGCGCCGCGTCGGCTCCGGCCTCGTGGACCGCGACGTATCCCGCCTGGGCCATCGCCTCCAGTCCGGCCACGACCCGATTCTGCAAACGCTCCGGCGTCAACGGCGGCAGCGCCGATTCTAACAGACGCGTAGCGTTGTTGATCAGGATGCCGGTGGGGTTACCATCGTCGTAGCGGCGGATCTCGCCGCCCGAAGGAGAGCGCGTCTCCGCCGTGATTCCCACCAGCTCGAAGGCCGCCTGATTGCCCAAAACGGCGAAACCGTGCAGGCCGCGCAGGATGACCGGATTGTCAGGCACCCGCTGGCTGAGCAGTCGCATGTCCGGATAACGATCCGCCCACGCGCCCTCGTCCCAACCCCAGCCGACGATCCACTCGCCAGGCTCCACATCATTGGCGCGACGCTCGACGCGCTCGACCATAACGGCTTCGGTCGTCACGCCGACTAGATCGACGCGCTCGAGCTTGGCACCCAACCCCGCGATGTGAACGTGCGAGTCGACGAGTCCCGGCAGCACGGTGGCGCCGGCCACGTCGACCACCCGGGTGTCGCTGCCGCGGTAGCGTCGCGCCTCCTCGTCACTTCCGACATAGACGATCCGTCCGCCACGAACCGCGACCGCCTGTGCGTCGGGATGCCAACCCTCGGCATCGTACGGCGCGTCAGCCGCCGGCCTGCCATCGGGCGCCGGGTCGCTCCAGGCCAGCGAGTAGACCCGGCCGTTCACCAGCAGCAGATCGGCGGGCTCGACACCCGGCTCGCCCCCACAACCGACGGCGAGAGCGATGAGGGCGGCGGCGATCGACGTCCCGCGCATCCGTTCCCGCACGTCAGTTCGCCTCTTGGATCGTGAGCTCGATCTGACCGGTGTTCGCGTTGACCCTGACGTCGGCGCTCAACCCGTAAGTGATCGCCGCCGCCTTGATGAGCGCCACTTCGCTATCGTGCAGCTCACCGTCGGCGCCGGCGATGTCCACCAGGTCCCGAATGATCGAACGCAGCTTCTCCTTGCTGTCGCCGAACTTGCGGGCGAGGTTGACAGCCGATTGCAGGTAGAGAGCGTAGCGATTCTCGTGGGTGCCCAACGACTGGTAAAGGGTCAGCACCTCGCTCCAGATCTTCTGGAATTGCTCGACCGTGATGTCGGGGACCCACTGGCCGAACTTGAGCAAGAACGTGCGTTGCTCTTCCGGATCCAGATCGTTGTCCGCGAGATGGGCGATGCCCAGGTACAAATTCACCAGGTCGTGACCCGGGCCCCAGCGGCTGGACAGGCCCGACCCCTCGCGGATGATCAGCGGGTCCCAAGGGCTCGTCGTCTCATCCATCCTGACCTCCATCGGTAACGGCCGCCTCTGCCGCCTCGGCAGGACGAGACGGCCAGCCGGCCCGCAGGTCGTTCCAGTGCAGCATCGCATTGAACACCAGCGCGTGGCTGCCGCGCGTCTGCCAGCGCCGGAACGGGCGATTCGCGAAGAGGATCACATGGCCGGCGCCGACCGGCGCGTCGATCACCGCCGGCGTGCCGGCGATCTCGCGTTCGCCCCGTAGCATGCCGCTCATCAAGACGTCGCGCTCCGCGAAGCTGATCACGACGCGGGGCACCTCGTTCTCCCAATATGCGTCCTTCAGCCGATCCGGGATGAACGGACTGCTGACGTCGTCAGCGACGTTGAAGACGGGCGCCTGATTGAAGTAGACCGCCAGCGCGCCGTCGTAGCCGTAGGCGATGGGGCTAGCCGCATCATTCACCGTCGCGCGCAGCACGCTGCCGCGGGCCTGCAACTGTCGGGTCTGGCGCACGCTCACCCGGCGGGTGATCGCCATGTCGATGGGCAGAGCGGCCGTCCTGCCCTCGCTGATGAACACCCCACCGCCGGCGATGAAGCGCCTCAGGTTGTTGAGCCCCTCGTAGCCCATGCCGCGGCGCACATCGTCGGTCTGGTCGATCACACCGAGACTGGGGTATTGATCGTTCCGCTGCCAGGGGATGGGGTCGCCCACATCGGTCGTGCCGCCGACCAGCGTCTGGGGATTGGCTCGCGTCTGCGGCATGATGATCACGTCGAAAGCAGACAGGTCTTCCGTCGCCAGGTCCTGCTCCGCCAGGTAGGTGTACGGAATGCCGATCTCGTCGAAGGCGAACCGCCACCAACCGGCGTCCTGCGGCGTGGATACCCAGGTGTGCACTAATGCGACGCGCGGGACTTCCACCGAGTGCGTCGCCACGTCGGGACGCCGCCGCACACCTCGCACCTGCAGGCTCAGCTCTTCGGCCGCGGCCTCGAGCCGGTCGGCCAGGTCATCAGGGTTCCCCTCCCTCGGGATGATGAAGCTGCCTGCGTTGTAGTCCCGCCCGTCCGCCTCGAACTTCTCTTCCGCCGCCAGCATCTGCACGTCGCTCAGCTCGAAGCGCAGCACGGTGAAGTTGTCCTCTGCCGTGTTATTGACGAGATAG
>JASFLD010000546.1:0-3526 GCA_050118275.1 Gemmatimonadales bacterium | reverse complement strand
CTGCCGTCGCTGGACGGTCTACAGTTGGTGAGCGGCAGTCAACCGCACCGCAGATCCGCCGCCCGCACCTCGCGGTAGAGAAGGTCGTCGCCCTCCCGCCGGACGCAGCAACGGCGAAGGTCAGCTTCGCGGCCCGCTGACTCGAGCTGCGACTCCATTCCCTGCGCCGCCGTGTGCTCCGTCAGCTCCAGAAAACGGCCCGGTAACGACTGGTCCTCCAACAACCTGACCGCGGCGCCCGCCGCCTGCGCCGCCGCCGCGTACCGGCTCCAGCGCTCGAGATACTGGCCACGTTGCGTCGGTCGAACCACCGCCCGCACGGCTCTCAGCTTACGGATCCCGCTCATGCAACCTCCGCGTTTGCCCGTCCCTACCCAGCCAACTTACATTCCGCAGGGTAAGACAGCACCTCCGGAGGCTCACCCACTCGATCTGGAATCGACTATGCCCGAAGAGAGCTCCAGCCGTGTGGCGGCTCAGGCCAACCAGCTTTACTGGCAAACGAGCAGGCCCGCCGGTCGTCTGGCCGATGATCTCGGTATCTCGCGTTCCAAGTTCTATGCCCTCATCGAGCCGCTCAGCGTCGGGATCGCCTGCACCAACTGCGGCGCTGACCTCGCATTCAGCAATCGGTCGGAGCGCGAAGCCGGCCGCGGGCGCTGCACCGGTTGCGGCGCCACTCAGAGCGTACCCGCCGAGCGCGTGCAGGCCCGGATCCGGACTGCGGATCCGCCGGCCACCGAATTGGAAGCCGTGACACGGCCGCTGTACCGCCTGCCGGGCAATTCGGAACTCTGGCTCAGTGCCCTCGCCGGACTCACGCTGGGCCTGGTGATCGCCGGTCTCTGGCGCCGCCATTGATCGAACCCGGCTGCCCGTAGCCGTTCTCGCAACCCTCGACGCGAAGACTGACATGGAAATCATCCGCGAACCGAAAGTAACCCTGTTGGCCCGGCAGCAGTACCTGGGAGACCCGGATATCCAATGGACGAGTGATAGCGATAACGACGCCCAACAGATCGCCGAATTCGCCGGTCGCCTCTGCTATCTGAGCTTCGGAAGGGACGTCGAGGTCATCGGCGGACACACGACGATCGCGGGACGCACGACCAACAAGGAGTACATCCGGAACCTCCTCGAGGTCAAACATGGCAGCGTGCTCGAGCACATCGTGTTCACTTTTCTTTTCGAGGGAATCTCCCGGTCTCTCACCCACGAATTGGTTCGCCATCGGGCCGGTTTCGGCTTCTCCCAGCTCTCTCAGCGCTACGTCGATGAATCGAATGTCGGTTTCGTTGTGCCCCCCGAACTTCAGGAAGGAACGCCCGCATTCGACACGTGGCAGGAATCCTGTCAGCAGGCTCTCGCGTTTTACCGAAAACTGCTCGACCAAGTGACCGAGCAGGTCGCCGGCGAGCCGAAAGCCACCTTGCGTCGAAAACGCGCGAGGCAGGCTGCGCGCTCGATCCTGCCGAACTCGACCGAAACCAAGATCGTGGTTACAGCCAACGTAAGGGCCTGGCGCCATTTCGTCGAACTCAGGGGAGCCCCGGCAGCCGACGCCGAGATCCGCACGCTGGCCATCGCCGTCTTGCGCATCCTCAACGAGCAGGCTCCCGAGATCTTCGGCGACTTCAGGATCGAGCCGCTCGACGACGGGACCGAAACCGTCTTCACACCTTACAGCAAGGTGTGAAGACTGCGACAGATCACAAAGCCATGAAGTCGCTCGGCGCCGGCGATCTCATACCACATATCTCCGTACCGCCGCCCGGGCCGAGGTCACGCGACCTCGCCGCTCGGCTCGAGGCTCACGAGTCTCCCAATGTCACCTTCGTCTCGCAAGATTCGCCGATCTTCTGGCACGAAGCCTTGGGCGCCAACGTCCTCGACGTGGACGGCAACATCTATATCGATCTCACCGCCGGCTTCGGCGTGGCGGCGGCCGGCCATCGCAACCGTCGGGTGTGCGATGCTCTGCGCAGCCAGCTCGATGCCCTCGCCCACGGTCTCGGAGACGTTCACCCACCTGACATCAAGATCCGACTGCTCGAGCGGCTGGCTGAGATAACTCCGTCCGGCCTCGAGTTGACCATCCTCGCCAGCTCCGGGGCTGAGGCCGTCGAGGCGGCGTTGAAGACAAGCCGACTGGCAACCGGTCGACCTGGAGTCCTTTGCTTCGGCGGCGCTTATCACGGTCTCACCTACGGTGCGCTCGCCGTTACAGATGGTGACTACTTCCGCAAGCCGTTCGAGGACCAGCTCGGCATACCCGTCGTCCGCATTCCGTTCCCCAATCCCTACCGCCCGGCACCGGAGCTTCAAGACCATGGCGCCACGCTTCTCCAAGCCACCCTCGATCTCGCTTCGCAGCACCTCGACGCCGATCGTGCGCTTGGCGCCATCATCGTCGAGCCGATCCTGGGACGTGGCGGCATAGTCGTTCCACCGGACGGGTTCCTCCGCGGCCTCCGCAAGCTGTGCGATGAGCGCTCGTTGTTGCTGATTTTCGACGAGGTGTTCACTGGATTCGGCCGAACCGGCCGCTGGTTCGCCTGCCAGCACGAGAGCGTCGTGCCCGATCTACTCTGCCTGGGCAAAGCCCTGACGGGCGCGCTTCCTTTCTCCGCCTGCATCGGGCGCCGGGAAGTGATGGCGGCCTGGCCACCGAGTGACGGAGAGGCAATCCACACCAGCACGTTTCTAGGCAACCCACTGGGTTGCGCCGCCGCGCTCGCTCAGATCGATGAGATCGAGAGCGAACGTCTGGTCGAACGCTCCGCCCGGCTCGGCGAGGCTCTGATCGACCGCCTGCGCCGGCTTCAGACGCGTTGTCCGCAGATCGGCGAGGTGCGTGGTCGGGGTCTTTTCGTCGCGCTCGAACTCGTCCGTGACCCGGAGAGCCGAGAGCCGGATCCCGAGCTGGCTCGGAACGTCACGAGCGAGGCGCTGCGCCGCGGGCTGATCCTGCTCGCCGGTGGCCACACAATCGAGATCACTCCGCCCCTCACGATCACCGACGAGCAACTCGCCTTCGCCCTGACCGCTCTCGAGGACTGTCTCACCCGGCTATGAGCGATTAACTTTTAGCCTCCAAACGGGGCGCGGGAGCCAAAGGAGACGTCATGCCCGAACCGAACATCGTCGTGCAGGGCACGCCGAACCCGAACGCGGCCAAGTTCACCGTTGACCGCAGGCTCATCGAAGGCCGGGCCGGCGTGTCCTATTTCGACGCCGACACGGCCTCCGAGAATGCCCTGGCGAGCCGGCTCTTCGCGATCGAGGGTGTCGAATCCATTCTCATCGCCGAGGACTTCGTCACCGTCACGAAGTCGGCGAAAGTCATCTGGGACGATATCGTTCCGAAGATCGAGCACACCATCAAGGAGGTGTTATCCTGAGCTGCTATCAGAGACTCGCCATCATCGTCCCCATCGTCGTCACCGTCGTCTCAGCCTGCGCGCGAGGGAACGAGGAAGAGAGCGGAGACGCCGACACCACCGAGAGTACCGCACTGACGCTCCCT
>JASFLD010000545.1:0-3534 GCA_050118275.1 Gemmatimonadales bacterium | reverse complement strand
CCGCCAGACGTACTTCGGAGGCCGGGCGGTCCAACAGGCTGGCGATTGCGTCGGCGATCTCGACCATCTTCAGTCGCGCGGCGATCCTCGCCGTCTCCGCCGCCACACGTGGATCGTCCGACTTGACGAACTCGGCCATCAAGCCCGGGTTCATCGATGCCAGCCGATCCAGAGTGTCGCTCAACTGCTCGCGCGCGTCCGGCCGGGTCATGCCGGGTAACGCGCGGATCAGTACCTCGATCGCTTGCGGCTTGAGCGCGTGGAGCAGCGTCGCCAACTCATCGCACTTCGGGTCGATCGACCCATCCTCCATCACGCGCACCAGCTGATCGACCACGACCGGATCGCTCAGCTCGGCCACGATCTTGTCCACCTGGTTAGCAACGTCCGGATCGCCGCGTTTCTCGCCCACTTCGCGCAGCTCGGAAACGATGAATGCGGCGTCGCCAAACTCGCCCTCGGCCAGAAACCGCGGCAGCATCTGGCTGAGAATGTCGGCGATCTCGCTGCACCGCTCGGCGTCACCCATCTCATACTGGTCCAGTACCGCCAGCATCACGTCGCGCCGCACCGGCCGTTGCCACTCGCGCTGCAGCTCGCGCTGCAGTGCCGCCACTTCCTCTTCGCCCAAGAAATACAGCGACGGCTCGAAGTCTTCACGCAGCGTCGGACTTTGAAGCTCCGGTGACAGCTCCAGTTCCGGCAGCATCGGCAGTTCGGCATCCATCTCTACCGCGTCCAGGCCGCCGCTGGGCAGTGGAGGTTCGTCACCCAACACGTCGACGTACTCGTAGCGGATGAACTCGAAATCCTCGTTCCACATCAGCGTGAGCAGATCCTCTTCGTCGCCGCGCAGGGTCCGGGAGAGGCGGAGGATGTCGATGAATTGGCGCATCTCATCCGTCTCGACGCCGGGAAGAAACTCGATCCGCCTGATGCCGTCCTTGTACAGCTGGAAGGCCAGGTTGTCCTGGCCCCCGGGCCTGCCCTGATAGACCGGCCGTTTTTGCCACTTGATCTGGGACTCGTGGACGACGAAGCTCAGGCTCTCGACACCGTCCCACATCCTCTCCAAACGCTTCCCCAGGTCACCGAAGAATCGGTGCAACAAGGGATTGCCCTGAACATAAAGGTGCGCCGCCCGGATGGTCTTGACGAACACCGTGAAGAACTCGCGTACTTCCTTGTGCAGCGCGCTTTCTCCCTCGTCGACCGCCTCGCCGCCGAGGAACGAGAGATCGAGATCACTCTCGATCACATCGCCCGGGTTCACATTGGGAGTACCGTCCAACAACAACGGATCCCCCGCGGATTCCGGCAGGTCGAGATCGAACCCCGTATACTCGGGCTCCGCCGACGGAGACTCCGCTTCCCGACTCCCGCCGCTCGATTCCGACTCGTGCGAGTCGTCGCTCAAATCCGGCAGCCCGCTACCGTACTTCTCATCCATCACCGCTCACCCCCGCAGTGCCCGTCCTTCGCGATACCAACCGCGCAACCTCTGCTACGTCCTTGTCACCCCGACCACTCAAGCAGACGAGGATTGTCTTTCCCCGCCATCGCTCTGACTCCTTCCTCAGCTGGGCCAGCGCGTGCGCCGGCTCGAGGGCCGGCAAGATTCCCTCGAGTCGCGCGAGATCATGAAAGGCGCTCAGAGCCTCGTCATCCGTAACGCTCTCGTATCTGGCCAAGCCCTGGTCCTTCAGGTATGCATGCTCGGGCCCGACACCCGGATAATCCAGGCCCGCCGAGATCGAATGCGCCTCCTGGACCTGACCGTTTGCATCCTGCAGTAAGTAGCTGAGCGAGCCATGTAGCACCCCGGGCCGCCCACCGGCGAGCGACGCTGAATGCCGACCGCTGTCGAGGCCTGCTCCGGCTGCCTCGACGCCGACGAGCTCGACTTGGCGGTCTTCGAGAAAAGCGTGGAACATTCCGATGGCGTTCGAGCCACCTCCCACACAAGCGAGGACTCCGTCGGGTAGCCGATGACTCAAGGACAAGATCTGTTGGCGCGCCTCGCGACCGATGACGCTCTGGAATTGGCGGACCAGGCAGGGGTAAGGATCCGGACCAACCACCGATCCAATAATATAGTGTGTTTCGCCCACATTCGTCACCCAGTCACGGATCGCCTCGCTCGTGGCGTCTTTCAGCGTCCGACTGCCCGATCGAACAGGACGGACCTGCGCGCCCAGCAACTCCATGCGGAACACGTTGAGCGCCTGGCGGTCCATGTCCCGCTCGCCCATATACACGCAGCAATCCATGTCGAAAAGCGCCGCCGCTGTTGCCGTCGCCACTCCGTGTTGGCCGGCACCCGTCTCCGCGATCAGCCGCTTCTTGCCCATCCGCCGGGCGAGGAGCGCCTGGCCCAGCGTGTTGTTGATCTTGTGAGCCCCGGTGTGGTTGAGGTCCTCTCGCTTGAGGTAGACGGTCACACCCCCCAAATCTTCGCCCAACCGATCCGCGCGCGTCACTGGGCTGGGGCGGCCAACATAATCGCGCAACAGCGCGTCCAGTTCCATTTGGAACGAGGGGTCGGCGGCCGCCCGCGCGTACGCATCCCGCAGCTCATCCAACGCTCCGATCAGCGTCTCCGGCACATACCGCCCCCCGTAGGGTCCGAACCGACCGGGAATATCCGCTTGCTCCCTCGTCACTTGACTCTCTCCATCAGCGCGACACCTTCCGCACAGCCTCCACGAATGACCGCACCGCGTCCGGATCCTTGAGTCCAGGCGCCAACTCGACTCCCGAGCTCACATCCACGATCTCGGGCCGCACCCGCTCAATCGCCTCGGCCACGTTGGCCGGACCGAGGCCGCCTGCCAGGATCAGGCGCAGGCCTTCCGGCCAGGCGTCTTTCGCGCGCGCGGCCACCGACCAATCGAACCGCGCTCCCACGCCACCCCGGCCGCTAGGACTCCAGCCTTCCAACAACAGTCCATCCACGACCGGCGCGTAGCTAACGACAATCGGACCTATGTCCTGTCCCGCTCGCAAGCGAACGGCTTTCCAGGTCTGCCAACCGCCGGAGCGGGACACGCGCCGACAGTATTCCGGATCCTCGGCACCGTGCAACTGCACGACGCTGAGGCCCAGCCGGCGGGCCTGGCCCAGTAACTCCTCCTCCTGCGCATTGACGAACACGCCCACGCGCCGGGCGCTCGTGTCCCGCCAGATCCGACGCGCCTCGCCCTCGCTTCGCTGACGCGGACTGGGGGCGAACACGACGCCCAAGTAGTCGGCTCCTGCCTCCTCGGCGACGCGGGCGTCTTCCGGACGTCCCAGTCCGCAGATCTTGACCTCGGTGTTCAACCCCGCTCCCGTTTGTGCTGCGATGCCAGCTCGCGCGCCAGGGCACCGGGGTCGTTGTGCGATACCAGGGCCCGGCCGACCAGTACCGCATCGACGCCGCGCTCCCCCAGTTTGCGCACCTGCTCGGGCGCTTCGATTCCGCTCTCCGAGACCAGGACACGATCGCGGGGCACCGAATCGACCATCCGGCCGGTGACGTCCAGCCGGGTCGCC
>JASFLD010000544.1:0-3542 GCA_050118275.1 Gemmatimonadales bacterium | reverse complement strand
ATCAACCCCTCCTCAGGGTCTAGGTTCACAGCGACACCGCTCGCTCACGGCCGGGCCTACGACCGTCACGTTACGGCTTCGAGGACTCAACGGAGAGACAAAGTAGGGGGGCGGCACAGCGTCGACCAGCGTTCGGCTTGGCGACACGGGTCGCACGGCCCTTCCCCCATGTGAGGGGAACGAATGTCAGCCCTGGAACCGGCGCGCGACGTTCGCGCTTGCTCAGACGTTCGCACTTGCTCAACCGCTCCTGCGCTGAAACCCATCCAGCCCACGCATCACGCCGTCCAATGGTGATTCGCTTACCGACTTCTTTTCCGTCGATCGGAGGTTTGACGCTGCCCGGTGCGCCCGCCTAGATTCCGCGCTCTCCGTCCATAGAGAACCATAAGAACAACGAGGAAGCAGAACGGGAGGTGCACTCGTGCGATCGATCATCGCCGCGTTACTCGTGGTCCCCGCGTTGCCGCTGACCGCGCCGGCTCAGTCCGAACGAATCGATGCCGCGGTCGAACGGTACGCACCGGAGATAATCGAACTCAGGCATCGGATCCACCAGCACCCGGAATTGGGGAACAGGGAGTTCGAGACGGCCGAACTGATCGCCGCGCACCTGGAGAAGCTCGGCTTCGATCGAATCGAGACGGGAGTGGCGCACACCGGCGTCGTCGGCATCTTGCGGGGCGGAGAGCCGGGAGGCGTAGTTGCCGTTCGCGCCGACATGGACGCCCTCCCCGTTACCGAGGACACGCCTTATCCATTCAAGTCGACGGTCCGCACCACATACCTCGGCCAAGAAGTCGGGGTCGCCCACGCCTGCGGTCATGACATCCATACTGCGGTCCAACTCGGGGTCGCTGCGGTTCTGGCTGCACTGCGCGAGCAGATTCCCGGAACCGTAAAGTTCATCTTTCAGCCCGCCGAGGAGGGGCCGCCGCCCGGCGAAGCGGGCGGCGCACCGCTCATGGTAGACGAAGGCGTTCTGGAGAATCCGGAGCCTACCGCCATCTTCGGTCTTCACTCGACCCCCGGTCTGGAGGTTGGCGATGTCGGGTATGTGATTGGCCCGACACTCGCCTCGTCTGACCAATTCCGGATCGTCATCCATGGAAAACAATCGCACGGCGCCTCGCCGCATTTGAGCATCGATCCCGTGGTGATGGCGTCGCAGGCCGTGATGGCCTTTCAGACGATCCGCTCCCGGACCCTGCCGCCGCTCGAGCCCAGCGTGATATCGGTCGGCATCATCAGGGGCGGAGAACGCTTCAACATCATTCCGGCGGAAGTGCGCCTGGAGGGGACGGTCCGCACATACAACGAAGATGTGCGGGACCAGATCGAACGCCGCCTGAACGAGATCCTCGCCGGGATCACCCAGGCGAGCGGCGGCACCTACGAGCTCGAGTACGAGCGCGGTGCGCCCCCCACGATCAACGACCCCGACCTGGCCGTACAGATGGTGCCGACCCTGACCCGGCTGCTCGGAGACGCTCACGTTCACAGTCTCGATCCGATCATGGCGGCAGAAGACTTCGCCTATTTCGCGCGAATCGTCCCGGGCTTCTACTTCAGTCTCGGCACGACGAAGCCCGGCACGACGTCGGGCTGGAACCACACGCCCGACTTCATGGCCGACGACACGTCGGTGCCGGTCGGGATGCGAGTCATGTCGAATCTTCTGCTCGACTACTTGAAGGCACGGGCGGGAGAAGAGGCCGACGGCGGGCGCTGAGCTGGTTTACCGATCGACGCGCAGGAACCGAGGGCTGGGTTCGGGTTCGGCGGCAGGCTCGTCGAGCTCAATCTCGGGAAGGTGCAGAGCCCACCAGGTCCTTGCCTGCTCGGCGGACCACGGCTCGTCGAGATCGACAGCGGCGAGCATCGCGTTCAGCTCGGCCGCGCTGGCGGGACGATCGGCCGGGTCCTTCTCGAGGCAGGCCATGATGACGCGCTCCAGCGAGTCGGGAATCTCGAGCTCCGTGCGCAGCGACGGCGGCCTCGGCTTCTCGTGGACATGCGCTATTACCGTCGCCAGGGGCGTGTCCGCGTCGAAGACTCGCTCCCCCGTCAGCAACCAGTAACCGACACAACCCAAAGCGTACAGGTCCGCGCGACCGTCCATCCCTGGCTTCCCCAGCGCCATCTCAGGCGGCATGAAGGCCGGCGTACCGGCGGCGACCCCCTCGGCGGTTAGCTCTGTGGCGCCGATCTCGGCAGGTCCTCGTGCCTTGACCAGGCCGAAGTCGAGCACTTTGACGAAGTCGTGCTCGTTCCCCAGTCGACAGGTGAAAATGTTCGCCGGCTTGACGTCGCGATGGATCAGGCCCCTGTCATGCGCCTCGCCCAAGGAGTGACAGGCCTGGCGGAGGAAGTGCACGACGCGATTCGGCGTCACGGGCCCGAAGCGTCTGACCAGCTCGTCGAGGCTGAGGCCCCTGAGCAGCTCCATCACATAGTAGAACGACCCGTCGGCGGTGACGCCGAAATCGTAGATCGTGATGGTGTGGCAGGAGCCGAGCGCGGCGGTGGCGCGCGCCTCACGCTCGAACCGGCTACAAGCGTTCTTGCGGCCCGCATCGTCCAGGCCCAGAACTTCCGGCCGAATCAACTTGATGGCCGCCGGCCGGGCGAGCATGCAATGCTTGGCGAGCCAGACTTCACCCATTCCCCCTGCGCCCAGCGGTCTGACCAGCTGATAGCTGCCGACTGCTTGCGCCTTGTGCAGCCGGCTTCCGAAACGATAGACGGCCTTAGAGATGAAGAAGGCGAGAGCCGCACAGAGATAAGTGGTGAAACCGAAGTAGACGAGGAATACGGACAGCGGCGCCGTCGGATCGGTGGCGCCCGCCGACTTGGACAAAAGGACCGTCAGCAACCCCGTGGACGCTGCGCCCAGCGATGCCAGCAGTGTCTTGCCTGGAGTATTGGGCGCGATGAGTGGGAACATCACGATCCAGACGCACTCCCAAGGAATACCTATGTACTCCTCGTACGCCTGGCCTCTCCACTCGGGGAAGACCCCCCAAAACTGAGCCATCGATATGCCGAAGGCGCCGACCACCTCGAAGACGAGCCCGATGTCGAGCAGTAAGTCGGGTCGAATCCTCGCGTGGCGGGACATGGCGAAGACGGCGATCCCGAGCAGGATCGAGACCACCGAGACGAGCTGCTGAAAGAGTTGATCCGTCAGCTCGTGGCCCGGTATGAACGCCACCGTGATGAGGTGGGGCACGATGGCAGCGAAGAGGAACGTTCCCGAATAGACGAGCGCCGCCCAGCCGAGCCGCTTGGATGCTTCCTGCAGCAATTCGGCCGGCAGCGCGCTGAACGACACGCCGGACGGCGTCGGCGTCAAGCCCGCTTTCTCGAGTCTGAGTGGGCTCATCACTTGGTCGAGGCGCTCGAGAGGAAGCCGCTGCCTAGCGGGAGATCATCACGTGGGCCCACGGTTTCCCGGGAGCCATGAGCCATGGGCGATCTCGGGACGGAACGGTGGACATCCCGGTGGAAGCCTCGGTTCCATACGGCACGTACAGCACGTA
>JASFLD010000543.1:0-3548 GCA_050118275.1 Gemmatimonadales bacterium | reverse complement strand
ATCACCGTAGACGTTCACCAGAGATCTGATGGCGTCTTCAGGGGTCGTCGCGGACGAAGGTTCTTCGACCGAAACCCCCGGCGGGATGGCGGACCCTGCAGCGAGGCTGTCGTCGCCTTCCGCCACTTCACTTTGGTTTCCTCCCTCGCGCTCGAGGTCTGCCGGACCTTCCGCCCGGCGAGCCGACAGATCGAGGTAGCCGCTGCGCACAGCAGCGAAACCGATGGCGGCGGCTACGACCTGCCCGTCGGCCAGTGCCGTGACCGCCGCCGCGAGCCGATCGTCCAGTGCGGCGAAGGCACTCGCGAACAGCGTGTCCGCCCCCTGTTCCAGCGCGCTTTGCCGGGCCGATTCAGCCTCGAGACGCGTCTGGTCCGCCTGACGCCGGGCTTCGCGCAGTTCGGTCCCCGTGCCGGGCGGTTGGCCGCCGGACACTTCCGGGTTGGAAGGATCGCCGCTATCGGTTGCCGCCAACCGTGCCTCGCCTCCCGCCATCGCCGGCCCAGCGACGACGTCATCCTCCCCGCCGGGCGCGACGTCGAACCCGGCGGTTGTCGCGCCCGGCTCGGCCGGCGTTTCGGCACTCTCCCTGTCGACGCTAGCCGATCGGTCGATGCGCACCCGGCTCTGCCAGAGAGTGAGGCCGACCGCGCCGATCGCCAGCACCGCCACCAGCATCCCCGCGATCGATGCGGGCTTGCGCCAGCGGCGCGAACTTCGCTCGAGCGGTCCGACGGGCCGTGGTGCGCCTTCTCCCTTTTTCACCGCTCGCAGCGCCTCGAGCATTGCTCCCATCGTCGGATACCGTTCCGCCCGGTCCTTGCGATACGCGCGTTCGATCACCGAACGGAGCGCCGCCGGTACGTCGGGGCGAAGCGTTTCCAGCGGTTCCGGATACTCGTGGACATGCTTGTATACCATTGCCGCCAGGCTCTCGGCGGTGAACGGGAACCGCCCGGCGAGCATCTCGTACGCTACCAGGCCGAGGGAGTACTGGTCACTGCGGCCGTCGATTCCCTCGCGCTCTTCACACTGTTCCGGCGACATGTAGTAGGGGGTCCCCATCCGGTCGCCCGGCCGCGTGATCGTGCTGACCGACTCCAGCGGCTTGGCGATCCCGAAATCGGTGAGCAGCAGCCGGCCGTCCTGACTGCCCTCCAGCAACATGTTCTCGGGCTTGATGTCGCGGTGCACGACTCCGCGGCCGTGGGCGAAGGCGAGCGCGTCCGCCGACTCGCACAGGTATCGGAGGCACGGCTCGACGTCCAGCTGCGGCGTTCTTTTGAGAACGTGACGCAAGTTGGGGCCGGCGATGTAGGGCATTGTGAAGAAATGGAACCCACCGCTTTCCATGACCTGGTAGACATGAACTATGTGCGGGTGGGCCAGCTTTCCCGCGGTACGGGCTTCTCGCTGGAAGCGCTGCACGATCTCGGCATGTTCGGTCAACTCCGGCGGAAGGACTTTCAACGCGACGCGACGTTCCAGTGCGATCTCGTGCGCCAGGTAGACCCGACCCATGCCGCCGCGGCCCAACTCGCGGATGATGACGAACTCGCCCTCGGTGACCGCACGCAGTCGATCGAGCAGCCCGGTGGGATCGGAAGCCGATGAGGCCAGCAGTTCGTCCGGGTCCGCCGTGAAGGCCGGAGCGCCGCAGGTCGCACAGAACAGGCCAGCCTCGGGCAGAGGCGCGCCGCAGTGCGAGCAATCACTCATGGCAGAGAGCCAACATCCAGAATCGAGACCGGGTTCGAGGGCGTCGTCCAGGGTCGGCGGGACAATATAGGATATAAGTTACTCAGCCATCGGTGTCCGGGAAGAGCAAGCGCTTGGCTGCGACTATTTCGTCCGTCGGGCTGGCGATGCTATTATCTGCCGTGCGTAAACGCCCCGTCCACCCCATATCACGGAGGTACCGCATGCTCCGTCGCCGAGTTGCTGTTCTCGCGTGTCTCGCTGTGCTGGTTCCATCGGCGCTGCCCGCGCAGTCACAGGTGCAGATTACTGTCGGAGGGTTCGGGGGTGCCGTGCTTCCGGCGAGTGACCTCGTGGACATACTGATTCCGGACGTCGGTGCGCTGAGCTTTGGACACAAGACGGGTTGGGATGTCGGCGGACGATTCGCGGTCTGGCCAACGGGACGCATAGGAATCGAGGCCGAGGCCGCCTACGCCGGCTCCAACGTCGATCTGCGCGGCATTCTCCCGGACTTCGCGCAAGACACCACGATCAGCGCCAATATCTTCGTAGGAAGCGTCAACGTGATGTGGGCTGCGATCGCTCCGCCGCTCGACCCGGTTGCCTTCTACGTCTCCGGCGGCATCGGGCTGGTCAGTCGGGGGGGCGACTTCTTCGATGGCTTCGACGATACATCGGATATCGCCGGTGTGCTCGGCGTCGGGTTGCGATACGGGCTCGGGCCGGGCTGGCGCGTCAGGTTCGACGTTCGGGACTACATCTCCTCGTTCATTGAGAAACAACTGGACGAGACGCTCGAGCCCGCCGGCGGCACCGACTCGCAGCTTCAAAACGACATCATGCTGACCGTGGGAGTTGAGTTCTTCTTCAACCCCGGACAGTAGCCGTCAACGGACCTCCAGCCGCCTGAGGCGCCATTCCCCGGGACCTGAGGCCTCGAAGTCTAGACGGAGCTTCAGGTCCCGATCGCGCGCCTCCCGGGTGGTGCCCTGCCGAAAGCGCATGTGAAGGTCGATGTCGGCGCGGGCCTGCATTCCATCGACGTTGATCTGGCGGTCGAAGCGGGTGATCTCGATGTCGTCGGCACCCCCGAACACCGCGTTGAGTATTCGTCGGTCGCCGCCAGGGATCGCACCTTTGTACAGCTCCCGAGACATGGCGGTCTCGTCTTCCGCCGCGAACAGCACCCGAAACCGATCGACCATGCCCGCGACGATCGCCTCGGGCGCCGCTTCAACCTCTGGCGCGCCCTCCTCGGGCCGAGCTTCGGCCTCGCCGGCGGTGTCGGCGGCCGGCTCCACGACCGGCTGCTCATCAGGTGGCGCTGCCCTTGTCGGCTGCTCTTCTTGCCTCGGCCGCTGGGCCACGAGCGGAGCGGTCAGCGTCGCCACCACGCCAGCGTACAGGTCTCGTGCCTGCGCGAACAAGTCGGTCGCGTCTTCGTAGCTGCCCCGCTCGAACTCGGCCTGCGCCTGGTTCGCAACGATGTTGGCACCGATCAATCCCTGGGGCGCTTTCTCCACTGCTCCCGCCGCGCGCGCCGAGTCTCTCTGTGCTTCCATCGCCCGTTTCGCAGCCAGCGCGCCCGCTCCGCCCCGCTCGAGCGCCGTCGTGGCCCGTCGCGCCAGGTCCCTGAAACCGTTGGCCGCGCTGGCGTAACCGGTCGAGGCAGCATCGTACTGGCGGCGGTTGAACGCCCGATTCGCCGATTCCAGCTGAGCGACGACGCCGGCGTAAGCGTTGTCGAACAGCTCGTCGGCGCGCGCCGCGCGCGCTTGGCGCTGGGCATCACCGGCCGAATTGCCAGCGGACTCGGCGGCGGCACGGGCGGCGGCCAGGGCCCGGGC
>JASFLD010000542.1:0-3549 GCA_050118275.1 Gemmatimonadales bacterium | reverse complement strand
GCGGGTCCGACGCTGGCGCGGGCGCACGGCCTGTTCAGCGCGCTGGTCTATTTCCAGAACGAACTTGACGATGCGATCGAAGCCGAGGGCGGCCTACTGAAGACGGGCCTCTACGCGCCGCGCTTCGGTGTGGGCGACCTGCGCGGCCGCGTGCAACAGACCCGTGAGACGGTAACGGGTTGGCTGCGGACGATCTACCGGCCGAACCCCGCGGTGCAGGCGGTCATCGACAGCCTGGACTACATCCTCGAGGAAGCGGGATACGAGAGCGAGTATCTCGTCGCGTCCGATACCGCGGAGTCCCCGAAGCTTCACATGAAGGCGAACCTGTTGATCTCGGGGCTGGCCTGGGACGCGCTGAGCGGTCGGCCCGAGTGGGGTCCGGTGATGCGCGAGTACCTGGCCTACCTGGCACGCCAGGCGGGTCCGCTGCGGGGCCGACTCGCTGTTCGGGACGAGCCGGCGGAGCTGGCCCAAGCGATGAGAGATCTCATCCATGCCGTTCAGTCTGATGGGTCTGCCGAAGAGCGTGCGAAGGGGATCGCCTACCTGACCGTGGGCTCGGCGAACATGGACTACCGCAGTATGGTGATGGACGGCGAGGTGATGGTGACGGTGACCGGCTGGCAGGCTTCGTTGGGAATCATCGACTTCTTGCTGCTGAACGGCCTCTGCGAGTGGGTGGACGACCTCGACCGGCTGGAAGAGCTACTACCGCCGCCGGGTGGCATGACCCGCAGTATCGCGAATTTGATGAAGTTGGCGCTCTAGGATGACGAGGCGATGGGTGTGCGACCGAAGGCGCGAGCCGGATTGCGCGCCTTGTGGCTGCAGCGTATTTAGACGCGTGCACAGTGATGCTGACGGTTGCTTAACGCGGGCTAGAACGGAGGTTCGCGATGCGCGTACTGCTGACGGTAACTTTACTGACGGTGTCCGCAGCCGGGCTTTTGGCGCAGGAGCCGAGTCGGGTCCTCAACGGGTACGAGTTCCTGCCGTCCCGGGTCGTCGAAGACCCCTTCGCGATTAGCTACTTCACGACCAGCACGGGCGGTGGTATCGCCTTCGATCTCAAGACGCCGCTCGTTCTACCGGGTCAGGATACTCTGGCTACCCTGGTGGGCGATGTCGCCTTCATGTCTCTGGGTTTCCGATACCAACAGCGCTTCGGCCGCTGGTTCGCGGCACGCTTCTCCTTTGGAAGCACCGCGCGCTTGGGCATCGACGGGCAATCCGTCCTGGCACAAGGCGTGACGGGTACTTTCAACTGGAATCTGGGCGCCACCGCCAGGATCTTTCAGAACAACAAATTCATCGTATCCGGTACGGTGGACTTTTCGCGTGCGGACATCGTCGGCCTCGATCCTTTCGGCTTTGCCCAGAAGATCATCGACGAAGGGGTGGAGGCGGGGGACAACGAGCTGGTCAAGAAGGGGGACGCGATCAGCGGCGTCGTAGGGGCTCGCGCGGGCTGGGCACCGGCCTCATGGATCGGTGTGACGGGCGTCCTCGAGAGTGGCCGGGGGGACGTGACAGATAGTGATGCCGAGGTCTTCGTGGCCGGCGGCGCGACGGTCGGGATCGACCTCAAGAACCTGGGACTGGTTCCCATCGGCTTCCAGCTGATTGGCGAAACAGACGCCTTCTCGCCGAGTGGAGCCGACATCGCCGCCCGCTCGTGGGCCTACGGCTTCGGGGTCTTCTATACAGGCTGGCAGAATTTCTCGATCGGGTTCGAGACCGCGACCTTGTTGTTGGACCGCCGTGACCCGGAGGCCGACGACTTCGAGGCGTTCATCGCGACGTTCAACTTGCGTTACTGGCCGTAGGGGGTGCGACGGTGAAATACGCGCGCATGGGCGATACGGGCTTGTTGGTCTCCAGATTGTCGCTGGGTGCCATGACCTTCACGCTGGGGAGCAAACGGGTCGCGGCGGTCTGCAAGGTCGATGAGGTTCTTGCCCGCGAGATGATCGCACTTGCCTTGGATCGCGGCGTCAACTTCATCGACACGGCGGATGCCTACTCGGACAGCGAGTCGGAGGTCATCGTCGGGCGAGCGCTCAATGACCGCCGCGACGACGTGGTGATCTCGACGAAGTACGGGTTCCGCTACGGCCCGGCGTTGACGCAGGCCGGCCTGTCGCGGCGCCACACGATGTGGGCGGTGGACCAGTGCCTGAAGCGCCTGGACACCGATTGGATCGACATCTTCATCGCGCACAAGGTCGACTTCACCACGCCGGTCGAGGAGACGCTGGTCGCGCTGGACGATGTAGTGAGGTCCGGCAAGGTTCGCTACATCGGCTTCTCGAATTGGCCGGCCTGGCAGGTGGCTGCCGCGCTCGAGTTCCAGAAAGCCAACGGTCTGGCGCGCTTCATCACCGGCCAGATGTACTATTCGCTGGTCTGCCGCGATGTTGAGAACGACATCATTCCGCTGATGCGCCACTACGGCGTCGGTATGATGGTCTGGAGCCCTTTGGCGCAGGGCTTCCTCTCGGGCAAGTACACGCCGGACAACCTGGACGATGAGGAGAATCGCCTCTCCGGCTTCGACGTGCTGCCGTTGGACAAGGCCAAAGGCTTTGAGGCGGTGGACAAGCTGCGCGAGATCGCGTCTGCAAGAAGTTGCACGGTCGCTCAGGCAGCCATCGCCTGGTTGCTGGCCAAGGAGGCGGCGACGAGCATCATCCTCGGCGCCACGAAGATGAGCCAGTTAGAGGACAACCTGGGCGCGCTTGACGTCGAGCTGACGGCGGAGGAAGTGGCGGCTCTGGACGCCATGATGCCACCGCCGTCGACCTATCCTAACTGGTTCACACAGCTGACCACGGATAACGCGCACGCCGAGGCGCTCGATCTGGGCGGGAGGGCTGGCGGTAACCCGTAGTGGAGCCGTGTCGCTGATTCTCCTCTTCACGCTGATGGCGCTGGCGCTCGCCGGTCTTGTCGCCGAGCGAGCCAGGCTGGACCGCCGCCGTCGTGTGATCCCCGTTCTCATCTCCGTCACCGGAACCCGTGGCAAATCGAGCGTGACGCGCCAGCTCGCGGCGGTATTGCGGGAGAGCGGACGGCGGGTGTTGGCAAAGACCACGGGATCAGAGGCTGCCCTCATCTTGCCGGATGGCTCTGAGCAACAGATACGCAGACGCGGGCTGCCCTCCATCATCGAGCAGAAAGACGTCGTCCGCCTGGCGGCGCACTTGCGTGTCGACGCTGCGGTCGTTGAGGTGATGAGCATCCACCCCGAGAATCATCTGGTAGAGACGCACCGCATTCTGCAGCCCGACTTGGTATTGGTGACGAATTTCCGGGTCGACCACACGGCAGCGGTTGGGGAGACCCGCGAAGCCGTCGCTGCGGCCCTTGCGCTGGACGTTCCGCCTGGAGCCCGGGCATTCGTCCCCCAGTCGGAGTCCGTACCGGCCTTCCGCGCCGCGGTGGAGGCCGCCGGCGGTGGCGTAGTCATCGAAGTGCCGGCGGGCACGGCGGCAGCGCTGCCGGGCGGCGGTTCAGATAGGTTGGCGGGTCGCTTCGCCGGGAACC
>JASFLD010000541.1:0-3551 GCA_050118275.1 Gemmatimonadales bacterium | reverse complement strand
GCTTCGGCGTCGCCATCTTCGGCACCATTTTGACCCGGCGCACGATCTTCCATTCGGCGATCTATGGCCAGCAGCTCAACCCGTACTCGGCGGCCTACCGCGGCACAATGAACCGACTGCAGTACTTCGCGACGCACACGGTCGGCGGCACCGTCTCCGAGGCGTTGTCGAGAGCGAACGCTCTGATCATCTCGTCGGCGGAGAACCAGGCGTTCGTGCGGGCGGTGGACGACGTCTTCATTCTCTCGGCGGTCATCCTGCTGGTGTCTCTCGTGCCGATCCTCTTGTTGCGCACGCACAAGAAAGGCGCGGCGCGCGGCGCCGCGGCACTCGAATAGATGAAGGCCGCCGGACGGAAGTGGTGTGACGATATGAGACCGAACGAGCTGGCACGATACACCGTAATCCTGCTCCTCCTGCTGCGGCCGGGCGCTCTCCTTTCCCAGACGCCCGGCCCGGACACGCTGTCCCTCGCCGAGGTCGTCCAGCGCGTGCTGGAGAATCACCCGGCGATCCAGGGCGCGGGCCAGCAGCTCGCCGCGGCGCGTGCGCGCGTCGGTCAGCGCCACAGCGCCTTCTACCCCGAGTTGGACTTCAACGGCCACTATTCGCGGGTCGGGCCGGTGCCCAGCATCGATCTGCCGGGGCAGGGGTCGTTCGAGCTTTACCCCAGCAACAACTACAACGCGAGCTTCGAGCTGCGCCAGACGCTGCTCGACTTCGGGAAACGGTCGACGAACGAACGGCTGGCAAGATCGGGCGAGGAGACAGCCGGTGATGACCTCGAGCTGCAGATCAGCAGGCTGGCGTATCAGACCGTCAATGACTTCTACAGCATCCTCTACCTGCAGGGCGCCTTGAGGGTGCAGGACGACGAGATCGCCGCGCTGAACCGGCACCTGGCGGTGACGCGCGAGCTGGCCCGTACCGGCTCGGCCACGGAGTTCGAGGTGCTCACGACGCAGGTCCGGGTCGCCAACGCCAGCAGCCGGCGGATCGACATCGCCAACGCGCTCGAACGGGCGATCATCGATCTGCGCGGCTTGATGGGCAGTCCGCCGAACGAGCCGATCGAGTTGCGCGGCGGATTCGAGACCGACTCGCTGGAGCTCGACGTGGACTCGCTCACCGCCCTGGCGCTGGCCCAGCGGCCCGAGCTGGCGTTGGCGCGGGATGGCGAGCAGTCGGCCGAGTTGCGACGACATCTTGCCGCGCTGGACCGGAGGCCGTCGCTCGACCTGAACTTGGGACTGGGCGCCAAGAATGGCTACGTTCCCAACTTGAACGAGGTGAAGGGGAACTTCGTCGCGGCGCTATCGCTCGAGCTGCCCGTGTTCAACGGTTTCCGTACCCGGAGCGAGGTCGAGGAGACGGAGGCCGAACTGGGTGCGGCGCGGGCGCAAACACGCGATGTGATCCGTCGGGTCGTCACCGAGGTGCAGCAGGCCGCCGCCAACGTCCGGGCCAGCCGGGCGAAGCTGGAAGCGGCCGAACTGCAGGTGAGGCAGGCCGAGGAAGCGGTCGCCTTGGCGCGGGTGCGCTATCGCGCCGGCGTCATCACGAACCTGGACGTCCTCGATGCCGAGACGTCGCTGGCCGAGGCGAAGCTGGTCGAGTTGGAGGCGCGCTATCACGTCGTGACGACGCACTACGCGCTGCAACGGGAGGTGGGCGCCCGGATATGGTAGACGGTCGCGCAGTCATGCGAGTCGCAGACGTCGATTCTTGGAGGAGCACCTCTAGGCGGCGCCTTTCGCGAAGCCCGGTGACAGCGTCCCTAGAGTCGTCTTTGATCCGGGCGCGTCCCCGTCGGGTTCAAAGAGTGCTGATGGCGCGGTGGGCGGCTTCCCTGACCAATCGCGCTTGAGACCGAGCGATCTCCTCCAGTGCCGCGCGAGCCTCCCGCCCACCGATGCGGGCAAGGCTCTCGACGATCGTCACGGTCAGGTAGAGGTCCGCCCCAGCCCGGAATCGTCGCAGCAGGGCCAGCACCGAGCTTTGTCGGCCCAGCCGGCCCAGCAGCCACGCCGCCCGCCGAGCCGTAGACGGCTCCGGATGGCCGAGCGCCCGCTCGAGTTTCAGCACGAACGGCTCCTGGTCCAGCGCCTCGAGGTCGGCTGAGCAGGCCGAACAGCGAGAGGCGTGCGGGGGCACCTCCCTCCAGCAGGACGGACAGAAATACGTCAACATCGGCCCCTCCGGGCGACGCTCATCCGCGGTGCCGGTCAGGATCCTCTGCGGCCTCTGCCATACGCTCGATGCGCAGGAGCCGCGCGGCGATCCCATCGACGACCGGTTCGATCGCGCGCGCCAGTCGCGCATCGAGCGGACCGTAACCGCGGAGTGTGGATGGACGACAATCCAGGATCATCGACCACGACGTCGCGGCCCAGGCGGCCAGTTCCCGATGCCAGGGCACCTTGGTCGTATCCAGGGAGAGCTCGAGGGTAGTCGTGGCCCGCCGGGTCTCGGCGATCAGTCGGTCGATTTCCGTCGCGACCGCCTGGACCCTCGCCGAGTCCTCGCCAGCCATGGCGGCGATCTCCCGCATCCTGGCCTGCGTCTCGTGCGCGCCCGTCAGGAGGCTGCGAAAGGCGATCTCCACGTGACGTCGTTGTCCCTCGGTGAACTCCAAAGATTCGGAGCCCCGCGCGTCGGGCGGCGCGGCCTCCGGATCCGGGTCGGCCTGATCCCGCTGCCTGCCTTTCAGCCACGGATTCCAACCCATCTCAATCCCTCGCCAGGTCGATTCCGCGGAGCGCCGATCCTTTCGAAGATCCGCTCCAAGGCAGACGCTTACCGAGTGCGGCTCGGGGAATACGGCTTCGAGGGCCGTCGTGTTGTGCACCGACATCTGGGACCAGCAGGATCAGCATACGAGAAACCTCCAGCTCGGCTGCGGCCGGGATGCAAAAACTCCCGGCCGAGTCCCGAGCAGAATCGTCGACCAGGAGTTATCAGCGGCCTGTCGCCGCGGTTTGTATCGGCGAACTCCATCGCCGTTCCGGCGAACCTGTACGATCGGGTCCCGGCTGTCAAGGCGTCGAGCCCCCCTGGACGTTGGGACGTCGGACGTCTGATTGGCGGCGGGTGCCCGGATCTGGTAACGGGCGCCGCGCAGCCTGGGCGGCGCGTGGCCGGTTCGCACCCTCGATCACGCATCATCTAATAGAAGAATATCGGACACGCCGGGTGGTTCAGGCCGATTGGGCTTCCCGGCGCTTTCATGCGTTTGTGTTTCGGCTGGCGTCAAGCGTCGGGCCGGGCGTGGAACGCCGGGACCCGCGGCGCAGCGAGGCACCGGACATCCATGCCGAACAGAGAACGTGGCAAGAGGAGGGGAAAACGATGACGAGACGTATACTGCTGACTTCGACCGGACTCGCCGTCGCGCTGGCGTTCGCGGCCTCGGCGGCGTCTGCACAAGAGCATGGCCAGGTCCACGGACAGGCGCCGTCGAGCGTCGATGTCCCGCTCTACGACGATCTGGGGGACCTCCACCACGAGATCTCCACGGCGGTACCGCTGGCCCAGGACTACTTCGATCAGGG
>JASFLD010000540.1:0-3555 GCA_050118275.1 Gemmatimonadales bacterium | reverse complement strand
GAACGCGAAACAGACGAGCGCCGCGCTCAACGACATCAGCGGCGACGGCTGGCCCGGCGCGAAGGAAAGGGCCAGCCCCAAGAAAAGCCCACCGAGGCTGAACTCGTCGGGGATGATATACTCGCGCGCGTCGGTCACCGCGATGCCCAGAAGCAAGGTTCCGAACACGGCGGCAGAAAGTGCCTGCCAGAGTCCATCGAAGGCTAGCGCCGCTCCGACCCACATCGCCGCCGTCGCCAGCTCGACCAACGGGTACTGGAGCGAGATGCGAGCACCACATGAACGGCAGTGTCCCCGCAGAGCCAAGTAGCTGAGCACCGGGATGTTCTCGAACCAGCGGAGGCGGCGGCCGCAACTGGGGCAGCTCGATGGCGGCCGCAGCAACGAACCTTTCGCCGGCAAGCGGTAGATGCAGACGTTCAGAAACGAGCCGATCGACAAACCGATGAGCGCGGCGTAAACGACGATTACGGAATCAGGCATCGGTCGACCTCTGTTGGGGCGCTACACACCGGCCGGATCCAGCCGGCCCGTCAGTCAGTCCCTGCCACCGGTGCCGCCAGCAGGCGGTCGAGAAGAAGGGCTCCGGCGACCGCTACATTCAGCGAGTCGATTTCGTCCCGCAGCTCCACGGCCACACGCCGGTCGCAGCTGTCTCGCACTTCGGTCGACAGGCCCGCCGGCTCGTTCCCGAGCACGAGCGCGAACCGCTCTGGCCGCTCGCCGGCCCGCGGCAGAACTTCCCCGGCCGGGTCGGCGCATAAGATGATGAACGCCTGCTCCCGGAGCCAGGCCGCAACCTCGGGCCAAGGCTCCTGGGCCAGCGGGAGCCGAAACAGCGCGCCCGCCGCCGCTCGTACCGCTTTGGCGTTCCATGGGTCCACGGTGCCCGGTAGCGCGACGGCCCAATCGACGCCAAGCGCGTAGGCCGTGCGCAGCAACGTGCCCAGGTTGCCAGGGTCAGCCAGCCGGTCGAACACGACGACCGCCGCGCGAGCGCCGGGCCGAAACTCGCCCAACCGGCGTTGCGGATGACGAGCCACGGCCAGTACGCCTTGCGGCGTCCGGGTATCGGCCAGCTTGCCCAGCTCGGCATCCGACACTTCCACCCGCGTCCAGCCCTGGCACTCGATCTCGTCCAGCAACCGGCGTCCGCGGGGCGAGCGGGTCAGGCCGGGCGAGGTAACCGCCAACTCGGCCTCCCAGCCACTGGCCAGCAGCTCCTCGACTAGCCGAACGCCCTCGGCGAGGAAGCTCCCCAGCGCTTCGCGCTGCTTGCGCGACTTGAGCCTGCGGATCAGCTTCGACTGAGCTCGGGTGATCATCTTATCGTCACACTTCTCGATGCCGCTCACGATTCGAGGTGCCGGCCGATGATGGGGCGGGCCAAAGATAACGTGCGACGGAAGGAGTATCGATGGGAACGCGTACCGTAGCCTTGACGATCGCCGGAAGCGACAGCGGCGGCGGGGCCGGGATCCAAGCGGACCTCAAGACATTCCACGCGTTTGGCGTCTTCGGAACGTCGGCGATAACCGCCATCACGGCTCAAAACACGCGCGGCGTGCGGGCCGTCCAGCCTATCGAGCCCGGCATCGTCGCCGAGCAGATCCTGGCCGTGGCCGAAGACCTGCGGCCCGCCGCGACGAAGACCGGCATGTTGGCGGACGCCACGATCATCGAAGCCGTCGCCCGGTCGATCCGTGAAGCGGGACTGGCCAGACTGGTGATCGATCCCGTCATGGTCGCCAAGAGCGGCGACCGGCTGTTGCGCGAAGACGCGGTCGATGCTCTGCGGGCCGAGCTCGTGCCGCTGGCGGAGATCATCACGCCGAACCTGCCGGAAGCCGCCATACTCGCGGGTCGGCCGGTGGCGACGGTCGAGGACATGAAAGCGGCGGCCGAGATCCTCATCGAGCGCGGCGCGGGATCCGTCCTGTTGAAGGGCGGCCACCTGGGCGGCCACGCGCTGGTCGACATCTTCCACGACGGCGAAGAATGGCACGAGTGGTGGGACGAACGGCTGGACACGCGACACACCCACGGCACCGGGTGCACGCTTTCGGCCGCCATCTGCGCCGGGCTGGCGTTGGGGCGCCCGCCGCTGCAGGCCATCTCCGAGGCCCGCGACTTCACCCGGGCTGCCATCCGGACGGCTCCGGCCCTGGGTGCCGGTCACGGTCCGCTCAACCACTGGGTCGTTACGCGTACGAGCAGGGGTGGCGAACCTCACCACCAGTAGTGCTGCGAGCGGATCTCCCCTCGATCCAAGCGTACGCCCTCGTGCTTCGCGCTCACGAGCTGCGGCCGTTCGAAGAACTTGACCAAGATCAGTCCTGCGACGAACCCGCCAATATGCGCCCAAACAGCGATCCCTATCATGCGACCACCCAGCTGACCGATCCCCATCAGGACCTGGATCACGATCCAGTAGCCGAGTACCCAGCCGGCGCGCATGGTGAAGAACCAGAAGGGTGGAAAGAAGACGTGCACCCTGACGCGGGGGTAGAGGATGATGTAGGCGCCGAGAATGCCGCTGATGGCGCCGGAGGCGCCGACCGTGGGCACCGCCGAGGCCGCGTTCAAGGAGATGTGTAGGAAAGCGGCCGCCAATCCACAGAGTACGTAGAACAGAAGGAAACGTGAATAGCCCATCGAGTCTTCGATGTTGTTCCCGAACACCCAAAGGAACAGCATGTTGCTTCCCAGATGGACCCAGCCACCGTGCATGAACATGGAGGTGAACAGCGTCGCCCACGTCGGACCGCCCAACGGGCACACCCGCGGGCCCACGATCTGGCGACCGGTGAGCTCGACAGGGATGAGCCCGTAGTGGCAGACGGCGGTTTCGAGGTGGGCGCCCATCCCCTCGACCAGAATCCACACCGCGACATTCGCGACGATCAACACGACCGTGAAGATCGGCAACAGTTCCGCCGGGTTCTCATCCCGATAAGGAATCATGGCCCCGCGAACCTACCGACCCGACTTCGACCCGTCAACGGTGCTCATTCTCGGCCGCCCATCCCTGCCGCTTTGGCATACCGGGGCGGAATCACGCCAGATTGTCGTGATTATTTGACGATTCTCGCGTCCCCAAACTGGCATGAGGGTTGCACCCCATCGACCCGGCAAGGCTGTCGTAACTGATCGCTCATTCGCCTCGACGGGAAGCCGTCGAGGGAAGGCGCAAGGACGGATATTCAACGTTAGAGAAGACTATGGCTACGAACAAAGGTAAGGTAATCGGGATCGACCTGGGTACGACGAATTCGGTGGTCGCCGTGATGGAGGCAGGCGACCCGGTGGTGATCCCGAATCAGGAAGGTTCGCGGACGACCCCGTCGGTGGTGGGATTCACAAAGGACGGCGACCGGGTGGTGGGTCAGGTGGCGAAGCGTCAGGCGATCACGAATCCGTTGAAGACGGTATTCTCGATCAAGCGCTTCATGGGCTGCACGTGCGACGAGTTGAAGGCCGAGATCGGTCGTTATCCGTACAAGGTGATCTGCGATGAGAACAACCGGCCGTTCGTCGAAATCGACGGCTCGCGGT
>JASFLD010000539.1:0-3565 GCA_050118275.1 Gemmatimonadales bacterium | reverse complement strand
TTCACGTCCGGCGCCGGGATGTCAGTGAAAGGCCCAATCATGTCGCCCAACTCGGCGATGAATCGTCGCGTGATCTTCCGCAGATCGTCCTTGGTGCGCTGCTTCGGATCGCAGATGACGCCGCCCTTGGCACCGCCGAACGGCACGTCGAGCACCGCGCATTTCCAGGTCATCCAGGAGGCCAGCGCTCGCACCTCGTCGGCGGTCACGTCGGGGTGGTAGCGGATGCCGCCTTTGCCCGGACCACGAGCCCGATTGTGTACGCAGCGATAGCCGACGTAATTCTTGACTTCACCCTCGGCCGTCTCGATGGGGAACTCGACCTCGATCATCCGTGTCGGGTTCTTCAGGTACCTGGCCAGCCCCGGTTCCAGATCCGGAATGTAACGCGCCGCGTGGTCGAACTGCTCCTGCGCGATGTGGAAGGGATTCAGATCCTCCGTGCTGACGGCTGCGGATTGCTTTGCTGTGTTGCTCTCGCTCTTCTTCTTGGCCATAACTCATCTCACCCGTTCTTGCTTGGAGCATCTAGCTCCGTGCCTACCCATGCCTGCGGCCAACGTTACAAGCCAGCAGTCGCTAGTCGAGGAATCCTTGGTCGTCCATGCCGCTTCTACCGAACCCGGCGCCGCCTCGCTTGAAGAAAGCAGCCTCCAGCGGATAATCGGCTGTCAACCTTTCAATACGGGCCATCTCTCTTGCGGGCAACATCTCGAAGTTGGCGGCGATCGAGACGTTCTCCTCGAGTTGCTCGACAGTATCACAACCGACGATCACGGTGCTCACGCCGGGCAGCGAGAGGACGTAAGACATTGCGTCCTTCATCGACGTCAGACCGCCCGTGCGGAAGATGCGTCCGCGGGCGGGAATCTTCATCCCGATCACCCCCATGTTCTTCTCTTTGGCGAGCGGAAGGAGCTCAGCGGTGAACGACAGGTGATGGGGATCGGCCGGGTTTAGAGCCATCAGGATCGTGTCGAAATCGAACTGGTTGATCCCTCGCATCAAGGGCGCGGGATCGTAGTGACCGGTGATGCCGAGGAAGCGAACGATCTTCTCATCCCGGGCTTGCTGCAGCGCCTCGATGGCACCGCGCTGGCCGAAAATACGGTCGATCTGCTCGTCGGTGCGGACGTTGTGTAACTGCCAGAGGTCGAGATGATCCGTCTGTAGAAGCCGGAGGCTCTCCTCCAGCAACCGCAGTGAACCGTCCCGGGTCCGATCGTGCGTCTTCGTCGCCAGGAAGACCTCGTCCCGACGCGCCGCCATCACTTCTCCGATGTAGGTCTGACTGATTCCCCGGCCGTAGGCGGCCGCTGTGTCGATGTAGTTCACCCCGAGATCGATGGCTCGGTTGATGATAGCCAACGATTCGTCCCGGGTGCCGGACTGCTCGAGGGTGGCCTGACCGCCGAGGCTGAACAGGCGCACCTGGTGACCCGTGCGGCCGAGCGGTCGCCAGGGCATGGGAGCGTTCTCCGACGGTGAAGCGCTGGCGCCCACCGGGTTCGATCCGCTCAGGAAGAGAGCGGCGGTTCCACCGGCACCGACTTTGACGAAATCGCGGCGTGTGAGCTTACGTTTCGGCATTGCGCCTCCTGGTGAAAGCGGGAGCGATCGACGTACCAAGTGTCGCGCAGTACGGGAACAGGTTGGGTGCCTCCCTGAACGACCAGATACCCCTGGGGCTCTCGAGGGTACTTGGAACGATGGTCGCCACAAGATGGACTGGCGATTCGTTGGAATGCAAGCGCTGGGTAGCGGGGCGAGCAGGGGATGAGATTCGGGCCGCGCGGTCCTCATTTGCAGGAGGGGGTGCGGCGGTGATTCGGGCTGAGAATAGTTGTCAAACTCATGCGGCGCCCACCAGACACCCCTTGCGCTTCGAGCTGTCCGCAGGGTGACGGAAATGTCCCGGCGGGTGACCGCAACGCGGGTGCAAATGACCGAACGATCGTTCGATCCTGCACCAGATAGGCCGATCGGTCGCCGGGGAGTCGAAACCGGGGCTGGCGTCTGGCGAGCGCTGACGGCCCTGGCAAGGCTGCGGCCATCCGAGTGGCTCCTTCCTCACTGGATTCGGTGATGATCGAGTTCGGGCCAGTCGTTTCTTTTGCACGACAGCCGTGGATCGGGTGGCCTGAACAGGCCTGATGGGGCTGACGCTGCGCAAATCGGCCGACGGGGCAAGCTCCGAATCAGTGCGCGTTCCCGCCGGGTAGATCGACCACCGAAGCATACGGATTCGGCCGGGGGCTACGAAAAGATTGCACGAGTCGGAAGTAACTGTCTGCCAGCCGACACCTCGCTTGGCTTGCGCGACCGGACTGCCTAGCTAGGTAAGGTCAAAGCAGATAAGGCACTAGCCTCGCCGTACGACGCCTATCGGCCCGAAGGCTCGCCTCTTGCATTTCGTCGTCCGGCGAGCCCAGGGCCAGTGAGGTGAGGGATGGATAAGGGGAAGGTCCACGAAGAGAGATCGCTGGACGCCGGGAGGGGGACGGGTGGTCCCCCACTGGCTTTCGGGGTCAGTCAGGGACGGCGTCGCGGGGACGGGGGCCTGGAGGCCCGACCGTCCGAGCCGCGTGAGCAACCCGCCTTTCGCGAGAGCGAGTCGGGGCTTCTGCGCGAAGGCGCCGACTGGGTGTGGTGGAAAGAGGGTCTAGAGAGAGTGCGCACACCCGGCCTGCTCGACCCCCAGACAGGGCAACACACGGCCCTGGGCATCGACCGCCGGCTGAAAGAATTGGTCGCGCTGTCGCAGCGGAACGACGAACCGCTCGCGTGTGTCGTGTTCGGCGCGGACCCAATAGCGGAGGACCAAGAGGTCACCGCTGAGGCCATGTTGATAGTGGCGGAAAGGTTCGGCGAGAGCTTGCAGCGCCAGACGCGTCGTACGGACGTGATCGGGCGTCTCGAGCCGTTGAAGTACATCGTTCTCGCGCCAAGAACGCCGCCCTTCGGGGGGCTGAGGCTGGCGGAACGATTCACATCTCTGTCTCTGTCTTGGTTCCTCGCGGGTGAGTCGCCGGTCACGTTCAGTGCTGGAGTCGCAGGGGTCGAAGGCCGAGGCGGGGATCTGGAGGTGCGCCCGGGCGTGCTGGTAGAGGTTGCCCGCCAGGCGCTGACGGACGCACGTATGGCTGGGGCGGCGCAGATCGCCGCTGCCTGGCTGGATGTGTGACAACCAAGCGGAAAGGGGGAGAGCCGTGACGAAAAAGCAATCCAGGGAAGAGCGGGACCGGTATCGGGAACTGGCCAGCCAGACGCTGGAGGCCTATCGGAACCTGAATACAGTGGCGGCCGAGGCTTCGTTTGGTCGCAACGGCAGCGTGGATGGTGAGGGGCTGGCGCGGGCCAGTGAGTTGTTGGAGTCCGTCCTGGCCGAGATCAAGGGGACGGCGAAGAACTCGGTCGGCTGAGCGCGCCCGGGCAGAACTCAGTAAGCGCGACTCCCCTCCTATTTGCGGGGTGAACCCGCTACCTCTCAAGACGTCGCTGGTCTTCGAGCATCCGCTCGAGGATACGGCGGTGGTCGTTTAGCGCCGGGACTCCGGACGCTACC
>JASFLD010000538.1:0-3591 GCA_050118275.1 Gemmatimonadales bacterium | reverse complement strand
ACCCGATGGACCCCGTAATGTCCCACGGCGGCAACGTTTGCTGTACAGGCAACGCTATCCGCGGCGGCGCGTTCGACCAGAGACAGATGGAGGAGCGGCCCGACATTCTCGTCTACACGTCCGAGCCGCTGGAGGACGGAATCGAGGTGAGCGGCACGATCCCGATCACACTGTACGTCTCGTCGGATGCCCGCGACACGGACTTCACGGTAAAGTTGCTGGACGTCTATCCCGACGGCACCGCCTACAATCTGGACGAGACGATCCAGCGGGCGCGCTATCGCGACGGCTACGACAAACAGGTCTTCATGGAACCGGGCAATGTGTACGAGCTGGAGGTCAGCCCCATGTCCACCAGTAATTACTTCGCCGCCGGTCACCGCATCCGCATCGAAGTCTCGAGCAGCAATTTCCCGAGGTTCACCCGCAACCTCAATACGGGCGGTCGGAACTACGACGAGACGGAAGGGGTGGTGGCGCACAACACCATCTACCACTCTCGCCGCTACCCATCGCAAATCAGACTTCCTTTGGTGAGGCGGTAGATTCCGGGAGTCGTCCGATGCAATCACACGGCCACCGCCGGTGCGGCCAGCATCCGCATCCACGGGAAGCGCTATTCGTCCTCGGGTTGGCTCTGGCTGTCCACGGACTGATCGTCCCGCCAGCCGCGAACGCACAGCGCGGCGTTTACGACTACGTCGAAGAAACCGATCCTCTCGTGCGCCAGAAGCTGGAGGAGTGGCGGGATGCGAAGCTCGGCCTGCTGATGCACTGGGGACCGTACAGCCAGTGGGGGATCGTCGAGTCGTGGTCGCTCTGCTCGGAGGACGAGCCGTGGTGCCGGCGATCGATGGAGGACTACGGCGAATACAAGAAGGCGTACGAGAACCTCCAGACCACGTTCAATCCGGTCGAGTTCGATCCCGAACGTTGGGCACGGGCGGCGAAAGGTGCCGGCATGCGCTACGTGGTCTTCACCACCAAGCACCACGACGGCTTCACCATGTTCGATTCGCGGTACACCGACTACAAGATCACCGACCCGGCGACGCCGTTCCACAACGACCCACGCGCCGATGTGACGGCGGAGATCTTCCGCGCCTTCCGCGAGCAGGGCTTCATGATCGGCGCTTATTTCTCCAAGCCGGACTGGCACAGTCCCGACTACTGGTGGCCCTACTTCGCCACGCCCGATCGCAACCCCAACTACGACATAGAGAAGTACCCGGAACGCTGGCGACGCTTCGTGGAGTTCACCCACAACCAGATCGACGAGTTGATGAGCGGCTACGGCCCGATCGACATCCTCTGGCTGGATGGCGGCTGGGTGCGGCCCCTGACGCCGGAGGAGATCCAGGCGCGCATCAACCGCCCCGACTACAAGTTCAGCCGGATCCAGAGCCAGGACATCGACATGCCGCGCCTGGTGGCCAACGCGCGGCGTAGGCAGCCGGGTCTGATCGTGGTCGACCGCGCCGTTCCCGGCCCTTACCAGAATTACCTCACTCCCGAAGCTCGCGTGCCCGACGAACCGATCCCACACCCGTGGGAAGTCCCGATGCCCATGGCCACCAGCTGGTCCTACGTGCCCGACGATCGCTACAAGTCGCCGCGCGAGCTGGTTCACCTGCTGGTCGACGTCGTCTCGAAGGGCGGCAATCTGCTACTCAACATCGGGCCGGGCCCGGACGGGACTTGGCATCCCGCGGCCTACGACCGCTTGGAAGAACTGGGCGCCTGGATGGGAGTAAATGGCGAGGCGATCTACGGGACGCGGGCCGTGGCGCCTTACGGGGAAGGCAAGATCCGGGTCACGGGTCGCCGCGATGGAACGGTCTACGCCATCTACCTGGCGGACGAAGGAGAAACCGAGCTACCACGGTATTTATCGATGACGCGGCTGCAGCCGGCCCCCGGCGCCACCGTGTCGCTGCTGGGCGCCAACGGCGCGCTCGAGTGGGAGCCGGCGGGGACGGGCTTTATTGTGCGCGTGCCCGAGCCTGTCCGCGAAAGCCCGCCCTGTGACTACGCGTGGATTCTCAGGATCTCCGCAGGCGCAAGGTAAAACTTCACCGGAGCCTATGGCGCGATGTCCCTGTTCGAGTACCTCGGCGTATTGATATCGGTGGTGATGGGGTTAGGGATCACGCACCTGCTGACCGGCATCAGCAAAGTGATCCAGCACCGCAAGACGGTCCGGATCTATTGGGTCCACGTGCTTTGGACGGTGAACATACTGCTCTATATCATAGTGATTTGGTGGGGGCTGTTCTGGTGGAGCAAGCTGCCGGAGTGGAGCTTCTTCGAGTTCCTGTTCGTCACCCTCTACGCCATCGCGCTCTTCCTGTTGGCGGCGCTGCTCTATCCGTGGGACATCCCGTTGGACTTCGATTTCCAGCGGTATTTCCTCGAGAACAGAGCCTGGTTCTTCGGGCTCCAGGCCATCGCATGGTGTATCGACATACCCGAGACCGTCCTGAAGGCCGGCATGGGTCTCAGGGACTTGCCGGAGGGCTATGTCTTCTTCGTGTCCATTTTGCTGACCCTGTCGGTTGTCGGTGCCTTCACGCGCAGTCGACGTTTCCACGGCTTCTTCGCCGTGTTCTGGCTGTGTGCTCTGCTCGCCTACCTGGGCACGACGACGCTAGCCAGAATCGCGGCCTAGCGTGCTGTCCGACGACGTGCGCGATCGAGACCGCAACGTAAGTCGATCAGGGCTCGGAGCGCGTTCGGTCTGGCCTCCGGCAATCGCCTCCCCTAGCTTGGCGGTATTCCGGGACGACCGGGACTATGGCAGACTGCCGAGAAGACGTGCGAGCCCCGAGGCTGAGACGGTAGGCAAGGGAGGCTCTATGCAGCAGATCGGACGGGAGATTCAGCTTTCGCGCCGCTGGCTGGCGACGACGTTGCTCATCGCCGGTTTCGGCTGGCTGATGGGCTGTGCGGGCCAGCCCGAGGTCGCCGCCGACCTCGTGCTCCGGAACGGTAAGGTCGTCACGGTCGACGAAGCGGTCCCGGACGGCGAAGCCATCGCGATGCGCGGCGACACGATCCTCGCCGTGGGAAGCGATGATGAGATCTCCCGGTATATTGGCGCCGACACCGAGGTGATTGATCTCGATGGTCGGCTCGCCGTTCCAGGCTTGATCGACAGCCACGCCCATTTCATGGGCATCGGCGCCGCCAAGATGCAGCTGGACCTGATGCACGTGGCGAACTGGGAAGAGATTGTCTCGATGGTCGCCGACGCGGTGGCCGACGCAGAGCCGGGACAGCTCATCCGCGGGCGCGGCTGGCACCAGGAGAAGTGGGACCGGCCGCCGCCGGGTAACGTCGAGGGTCTGCCGACGCACAATTCGCTGAGCGCGATTTCGCCCGACAACCCGGTGATCCTCACGCACGCGAGCGGTCATGCTTCTTTCGCCAATGCGAAAGCCATGGAAATGGCCGGAATCACGCGCGAGACTCCGGACCCCGACGGCGGTGAGATCGTACATGACGGCGCTGGGAACCCCATCGGCGTGTTTCGCGAGCGGGCACAGGGGCTCTTGTCGGCGGCCTACGAGTACGCGGTACCCTCGGATCCGC
>JASFLD010000537.1:0-3592 GCA_050118275.1 Gemmatimonadales bacterium | reverse complement strand
GAATTGATAGGCGACCACCAGCACCAGGGCGGTCAATCCCGCCATCAGACCGAAAATCTTCACGTAGTTTCCCATAGCCACCTCTGGACAGGGAAGTCCTCGAGTTGTCTGGATCAACCCACAAACCTACACACAACAGGGGCGATCGATCCAGCCTCCATCGACGCCCCCAAAAACACGGACTCCCAGGACGGCTTGGCCTAGTACGACCAACCATACAACAAGAAGAGCCCGATGGACTGCTCCACGCTGCTACCCGGCCCACCGTAGAAAAGCACCCCTTCCTGCCCGAAGCGTGGCTCCGTGATACCCCGCAGGGTCAGACGGTCCTCCAGGCGCCAGTCGAGCCGCACCGTAGGCCGAACCGCTCCGACCAGGTGCTGCGCCACGCTGACGAAAACGGTAGGCGCCAGGTACCAGCCTACCTCGACCTGTGTCGCGGCCAGCGCCGGCCCAACGCCGCTCCTGTACTCGCCTTCCACGGTCGGACGCTCCACACGGCTCACATCCACATAGGCGATACCAGCCTCGCCTACGAGCAGCGAACTGAGCGCGTAGCCGACAAACGCCTGCGGTACGCCGGAGGCCACATCGTTCAGTAGGCTGCGCTCGGCGCTCGCTCGTGTCAGTTCGAATGCGGGACGCCCGAACAGCAGATAGGAAAGGAGATCCGACTCCGAGATGGGCGGCCGATGATCGCTCTCCAACGACAACGTCATGTTCTCCAGCGTGCCGCCGATCACCAGACGGATGACGATCGGTTGCTTCTGCGTCTGAACGGTGTAAAGCGATACGATTCGCAAGTTCGGGTTGACACCCTCGGCACCGACGAATTCTATCGTGCCGTCCACGACTTCGAATCGCTTGTTGAACATGCGATAGTCGCCGCGCACAGCCGTCAGCGTTCCCGTAATCCGCCACTCCTCTTCGCCGGGCCGCATCGCCACCATCAGTTGACCAGAGATCTCTACATTCATCTCCTCCGACCGCAACCACGTGTTCTGGACGACATTCAAACCGAGGTCCATGGTAAGATTGTCCATGAACGGATTAGGCGCGGCCCGTTGCGCGGCTTCCGTCCCCAGTATTTGTTCCAGCAGCGACCTGTCCGAGATGAACGGATCCACGATCTCGCGCTGGCGACCGATCTCCTCCACGTACAGAACCCCGCTAACCACTGACAGATCGCCCGAGACCACCGGGGCCTCGTACGCACCATTCAGCCTGATGACGCCGGAAACGACGGCCCTCGCATCCAACTGGTCGTAGGCCGGCAAAGACTCCGCCGTCACGCTCAGATCGAATTGCGGATTCGACAGACTCGTGAATGTCACCCTGCCGCTCGCGTTGCCCCGGCCGCCCTCGACGCTGCTGAAGACAACCTCGTTCAGTCGCACATCTTTGCCCTCGAAGACGAGACGGCCCCTAAGGTTCGTGTAGCGGATCCCCGACCGCATGACACGAAATCGTCCGGCCGTCAATTCCGCCTCTCCTGCAAGCCTCAGGTTGTCCGGCGTACCACCGAACTCCACCGTCCCGCTGCCGTATCCACCGACGTCGGCGATCTGATCGGTCACGACGCGCGCCAGCACCAGCGGCACGCTATCCGCATCGAGCGAGAGATCCACCAGTCGGTCCGGTATCGCCACCCCGAAGCCCGGTACTTGAAGGTCGAGAGGCAGCGTGCCGCGCACCAACGCCATTCTCGTTTCGCCACGCCATACCGAGGCGTCCACCGACAGATCGCTGCCATCGTAACCTACCGTTCCCGCCAGACGCGAGAAGTCGACATCCAATAGATGCCCGTCCGTGATCTCGTAGTTTCCTTGCAGCGTCGGACGCCGACCGACGCCGGCCAATTCGACATCGATCGCCACCAGTCCGGCCATCTCCGTCGTGTCGCGCCACAGCGCCCCAACGTCGGCCAACTGTACGCCGCTCAGTCGCGCCCGCAGCCCGATCGGCCCCGAGTCGTTGACGAATCCGTTTAGCACCACCCGACCGGAGGAGCTCACCAACTCGACGTCACGCACCGCGAATCCGGCTTCGTCGTAGTGCACCAACGCGGGGGATTGCAGGACCCACACCGATCCACCGAGTTGCGCCGTCAGATCGTTCACACCGATGTCGCGAGTCTCGGACTCCGACTCGGCCCACAAGCTCCCCGATAGCGAAGCCCTCTCCTGCCTTACCTCGAACTCGAGATCCGTCCGCGTTGCGAGATGCTCGCCGCTCAAACGGACTTCGCCGAAGCGGAGATCGCCGAGCCCCGCCCCCAGCGCGGTGACATCGCCGCGCGCCACCAGTTGAGAATCCTCGCTGCCGACGTCGAAGCGCTCCACTCGTAAACTGTCCGCCGAGAAACTGCTGTACGTGAAGCGCTCGCCCTGCGCCGCGCCATGCACCGCGAAACTACCTTCGCGCCGCACCAGCCAGCCCTGGACCGTTGCAACCCCCTCCACGCCCGCCACGGCCGGCTCGCTAGCATCGCCGACTGGGGTGAGTCTCCCCGGCGCGGCGAGAGCCTCTAGATCCGGGAAGAACCACGGATTGAACGCGCCCAGACTGTCGGCATCCAACTCGAACTGCAGACTGTCCGACTCCTGCTGTAGCAGGCTCAATCCACCCGAGGCTTGTAGCTCGCCGAAACCGCCGACGGCCACAGCGGTATCGACGAAGAGATGCCCATCGGCGACCCGCAACTCTGCCGCCGCCGAGTCGAGTTCCACCCCGCCGACGAACGAGGCGGACACCTCAGCCCGCCCCCGTGCCTCGAGCCCCTGAACCGTCCCGCCCTCGCCTTCCAACAACTCCAGCTTGAAGTCGATATTCGAGGTTGGGATCCCGCGGCGGAATTCCGGCAGCCGCAGGCTCCAACCTGCCACCGTTCCGCTGTAGCGCGGCCGCTGGCCGCCGATCTGCAGGTTGCCCGCAACGCGCAGCGAGTCGCCCACACCCCTCAGTAGAGCGGTCACCCGCAGATCGTCCAGGGCGCCGCGAGCTCCGATCCGGCCGGCAAAGGTCCCACGAACAGGTATCGCCGGGAAGTACTCGGCAAGCGTCGCCAGCGAGACCGTGTCGACGGTCAAACCGACGTCGAGACGCACAGGCTCGCCCCTGCGCTTCGCGATCGTCCCACCGTCACGCAGCCGTGTCGGCAAGAGATCTCCGTCCCGCTGCTCGATGTCGAGGTCCACACGCAGTCTGTCCGACAGACGACCGTCGAGTTCGACTGTCCCGTCGAGCACACCGCGTACCGAGAGAGCTGGAACGAAAGCTCGCACTACATCCAGCTGCAAACCATCGAACCGCACGTCCAGGCTTCTCGCGCCGAGGTCGCCCCTCTCCCCATTCACCAGGCCGCGGGCCGTTACGTGGGACCTCTCACTCTGATCATCCGGCTCGATGAGCATATCGGCATCGACTCGAAGGGCGGAGAGCGGCCCATCCAACGCGAATTCACCAGCGATGTCGGCAGCGATCGGAAGCGACCGACCCGTTAGCGTCTCGATCAGCGATGTGTGCACACGATCTACCTGCAAATCCACGTCGTTGAAACGGAGACCGTCGGGCCCTTCACGCAGCGCCAACG
>JASFLD010000536.1:0-3598 GCA_050118275.1 Gemmatimonadales bacterium | reverse complement strand
CCGGGTGTCGACCAGCCGCACGATGTCGTCGGAGACGAATGTGCCGATCACGTTCCCCTGGGGATTCGTGGCAATGCTCTCGAAGTGGAAACGCCACCCCACCTGCCCGCAGCGGCTGTACCAGATGTGGACGGTGTCGTTCTCGCCGAGGAATTCGTTGTCGATGCGCACGCGCCACGACGAAAGTCCCGCGACGCGCTCGCGGCCTTCCACCGTGGCCGAGAAGAAGGGAGCGGGCCGGATCATCCAGGTGGCGCCGGGGTGGAGCGGGTACGCGAGCGTCTGGATTTCGCCGGGATCGGGTCCGCCGGGGGGGGCGGCGTGGAGTCCGCGGAGCATGCGCTCTACCGTCTCGATGCGGGTGAGGTGCGACTGCACGCTCGCCGGGTCGGCGCCGTAGCGCGCGGCGATACGATGCACGAGATTGCGTTGCGCACCCGACAGCACCGGCCGCGCGGCGACCTTTCCGTCGTCCTTGGTGCGTTCGAGGGTGTAATAGCCGGCGCGGTCCTGGCGGAGCAGCCGTTCGTTGGCGCCGGACTCGCTGCTGTACACCTCGCGCTCGAGGATGTACGTCCGCTCCCCGATCACGCGCTGTTCGATGTGGTCGAGGAACACCTGCTCCTCGATGAGTTCGGGGGGTGGGGGCGGCCCGTCCTCGGGAACGACGATGGTGGAAAACGTGCGGTCGTAGGTCCAGTGGTTGCCGGACGCGAGCGGCATGAAGTCGCCGGCGTCGGGCAACGCCGCCATCTGCGGCGCCGACGTTGCCCCCCTCGATTGGGGTTCGGCGGGCTGGTCGACGCAGCCCGGCAACAGCGCGGCGGCGAATACGGCAAGTGTGATGAAATGGTGCCTGCGCATGGTGGCTCCTCCCGAAGATGATGCAATGAGACAAGGGGGTCTCATTATAACACATTTACATGCATTATTGACTCCCCTCCAGCCCCGTGAACGGGTATCATCATTGTCAATTCCCAGTTACACAATTAGGAGGCACATGGAATGATCGGTGAGACGTTCGGTCACTATCATATCGTCGAGCGCATCGGCAAGGGCGGCATGGGCGAGGTCTATCGCGCCCGCGATAACCGTCTCGACCGCGACGTGGCATTGAAGATTCTCCCCGAGGACGCGGCGAGCGCCGATCGGGTGCGACGCTTCGAGCGCGAAGCCAAAGCGGTGGCGGCGTTGAAGCACCCCAACATCGTCACCATCCACTCGGTGGAAGAGATCGACGGCCGCCAGTGCCTCACCATGGAACTGGTCGAGGGAAAGACCCTCACGGAGTTGATCCCGCCCGGCGGCATGACGCTCGAACGCTTCTTCGATATCGCGATTCCCCTGGCCGACGCGCTGAGCGCGGCCCACACCAAGGGGATCACGCACCGTGACCTCAAACCCTCCAACGTGATGCTCGACGCCGACGGGCGTCCCAAGGTGCTCGATTTCGGCCTGGCCAAGCTGTTCACCGCGCCGGAGTCGGCCGACGACGAAACCGTCGTCGGCGATGACAGCGTGACGGCGGAGGGCAAGATCGTCGGGACCGTTTACTACATGTCGCCGGAGCAGGCCGAAGCCAAGGAGATCGATCACCGCTCCGATATCTTCTCCCTCGGCGTCGTCCTCTACGAAATGGCGACGGGGGACCGCCCCTTCCAGGGCGACACGCCCATCTCCACCATCTCGTCGATTCTCAAGGAAACCCCACCGGCGGTGACGGCGAAGAAGAGCACGCTGCCGCGACATCTGGCGCGCGTCATCAACCGCTGCCTGCACAAGAATCCCGACAAGCGCTTTCAGACGGCGCGCGACGTGTGCAACGAACTCGAGGAGCTCAAGAAAGAGGTCGAGTCGGGGGACATCGAGCTGTCGAGTACGGGGTCGATATCGACCGACGCGCTCGACCTCCCGTCCACACGCCGACGAAACCCGCTGCCGCTCCTGGCCGGTGCGGTGGTGGTGATCGCGGTGCTGGGGTACTTCGCCTTCTTTCACGACCGCTCCGCGCCGGTGGTGCAGCACACCGTAGACACGCGCCCCATGACGAGCCTCGTCGGCACCGAACTTCCCGGTAGCTGGTCACCGGACGGGGGCTTCTTTGCCTATACTCATTCGGCGCTGGGTCCGCTCGACATCTTCGTGGTGTCGGCCGCGGGTGGCGATCCCATCAAGCTGGTCGAAAGCCCCAACGACGACCTCAACCCGCGTTGGTCTCCAGACAACCGCTGGGTCGCGTTCGTCTCCAACCGCGACCAGAAGTCGGGTATCTACCTTGTCCCGCCCCTTGGCGGTCCCGTACAGAAGCTGGTGGAAACCGGCTTCGAGCCGCTGTCGAATTGGATGTACGGTTCGCTCGGCGCCAACCCATGGAGCGCCGACGGTCGCACGCTGATCTTCGCACGCATGGGTGAGGGAAGCCGGATGAATCTGTGGTCCGTCGATATCGAAACCCGCGCCGAAACGCAGCTCACAACACCGCCGGAGAGGGAGCAGGACTCGGGAGCAACGGTGACGTTTGCAGGCGATCGCATCCTCTTCTGTCGCACCTTCGAGGGGGGAAGTCGGCTCATGACCATGCCGGTATCGGGGGGCGAGCCGACGGAGGTGTACGCGAGCGAGGACGACTACCTCCTGCCGGCGTGGGCGCCGGACGGACGCAGTATTATCTTCAGCTCGTCCGAGGGCGGTATCTGGGCGCTCGACAACGGGTCGCGGCGCAAGCGCCAGGTCACGACGGGGGACACCGAAGGCGGCGCGGTGGTGTCGAGGACCGGCGAAATTCTCTACGCCACCTTCAGCCACCAGACCGACCTCTACGTGCAGAACCTCGACGGCACCGGCGTGGAGCGGCTGACCCGTCACACCCACGACAACTTCGACGCGCAGATTTCGCCCGACGGCACCCAGGTGGCTTACCTGTCGTCGCGAACGGGTAACTCCGAGATATGGCTGATCGACCGCGCCTCGGGACGGGAACGCCAGCTCACCGACCGCGAGGCCAGCGACTGGAGTCCGAGCTGGTCGCCCGACGGTCGCGAGGTGGTCTTCGCCTCCAACGTCGACGGGCCGCCGTCGTTGTGGATCATCAAGGTCGACGACGGCGCGCTGCGAAAACTCGGTGGGCAGGACATGTCGATGACCAGGCCCCGCTGGTCACCGGACCGGTCCGTGATCGGCTTTCTCTCGTATGAAGATGGGGAGGGAGCACTGTTTCTGACCGATCCGCAAGGTACCTCGGTGCGCAAGGTCATCGACCGCGTTGACGACTTCCAGTGGTACCGCGACGCGAAGCACGTCATCTACAAAGCCGACGTGGGCGGGGGCAAGGCGGAGATGCGTGTTGCCAACCTGGAGACGGGTGACTCGCGGCTCCTCTACGACGAGCCGTTTCGTGAGATCGCCGTCGCCCCCAACGGCAGCGCGGTGAGTTTTCTCAGCGCGCAGAGCCACTACAACATGAACCTGCACGTGCTACGCCTGTCGGCGCCGGGCGCCGACGGGTTTCCCGCCCTGGTCGGCCTGCCGGAGAAGATCACCCACGGCGACGGCGAGTGGCACGTTCACAATGGCGGCTGGTCGCCGGATTCGAAACAGG
>JASFLD010000535.1:0-3604 GCA_050118275.1 Gemmatimonadales bacterium | reverse complement strand
CGTCGTAGGCATCGTTCAACTCGTCGACGCCGACGATCGTGTGTCCCTCATCGAGCAACAACTCGCAGACCTTCGAGGCGATGAATCCGGCGACACCGGTGACGAAATAGGCAGGCATTCTGATTAACCCCTACGCGCCGAGAAGCGCAGCCACCTCACCTGTAAACCCTCAGGGGACGGCCGCGGCAGCGCGGGTCTCAATTAGATGATCCGGCTCAGAGCGAAGATGAACGTCGAGATGATCGCCGCCGTTCTACCGATCTCCCCCGGCGCGAACGCCGATCGCTTCGGTACGACGACCTCGTCCCCGGATCGCAGTCGCAGCTGCGCCAGCGTCGCTCCGTGCTGCAGCGCCGACTGCAGGGAAGACCCGCCCAGGACCGTCTGATTCTCCCGCATCACCCGCACCTTGGACAGGTTGGCCTCGGCGCTCGGACCGCCGACGGCCATGAGCGCCTCGCTGAGCGGCATGTCGGCGGGAAACAAATGATAACCGGGCTGCCCGATGGACC
The DNA here is from genome assembly GCA_050118275.1 of Gemmatimonadales bacterium. Taxonomy (GTDB): domain Bacteria; phylum Gemmatimonadota; class Gemmatimonadetes; order Palauibacterales; family KS3-K002; genus JASFMO01. Next base: position 3,092 of record JASFLD010000535.1, on the reverse strand, counting down.
CCGAGACAGAGACACGCAGAAACGAGTTCGCTCGCACGACCGGCTCGACGATGAACGCCGCGATCTGCGTGGTCAAATACTCGTTCAACTCCGACCTCAGGACGCCGTCCAACCTCAGTTGGCCGATCTCCGGTAGCTGCAGCGTACGATCCGGAGTCACGACGAAGGTGTCGGTGAGCGCTTCCTCCCCCTCGACCATGAGCACGATCCGATCGCCAACCCGAAAATCGCCTTCCTGCAAACGCGTCCGGACGAAGGCGGCCTCCCGTCTCGCCCGCGCTCGCAGCACCTGGCTGTAACCCGGGGAGCTGGCAAAGCTCTGATAACGGGCCAGCGCTAGCTCCAACGTCTCGCGACTCGCATCGACACGATACGCCCCCAAATCTCGCTCCTGGGCGCTCGCCACGCCCGAGAGCAACGACGGCCCGACCAGGAGTGTGGCCGAGAGGAGAAGCCTGCCGGTTGCAGGGCCGGCAAGCACGCGGCGCAAACTTGTACGCGGACCATTCATCTTCACACCTTCCGGCTGAGTCAGGGCGAGCCTGGCGGGGTGCCGGGGAGTCGGCCTGCTCAATATGACAGAGTCGGCGAGGGAGCGGTAGTGCGGGTATCGGGGAGCCCCGGCGTGCGTCGAAACGCATGTTCACTCACCTGTCGTGCCACATCGTCGGATCACCCCTCAAATTGTCGTGTCGTCCCCACAGTTGTCCCCACCCCCGCTACACCACCCATGGTCGGCTCGATGCCGAAAGTTATTACGTTCCAACAAGTTACACGGCTGGCCCCGGGACGGCACGGCCCGCACGCACCTTGCTATGGAACCCTTTCGAATCCAGCTACGTCTTCCGCCCTCCCGCCCTCTGTTGGCGGTGCGTAACTGCCGGGAATCGCATGATCACCTTAGTCACCAGGAGACTATGGAAGCCTCTCCCATCAGGGCTCCCGGCCGCTTGCTCGGCCAGGACGAGATCGCAGCCGCGAAGACCCGCTTAGTGACGCGGGACGCTATCGGCTCTTGGTGGCGGGCCAAGTCCGAGGCTCACAGCGCCGAGAGCGCGCGACGCACCTTGAATGTCGTCGTCGCCGCCCTCTTGCTGGTCGTCACCTTGCCGCTGATGCTGCTGATCGCCGTTTGCATCAAGCTCTCGTCTCGTGGACCCGTGTTGTATGCGCAGGAGCGGATCGGGCTCGATCGCCGAAACGGCAAGCAGCCGGAGTCGCCTGGCCGGCGGCGGCGGAACCTGGGCGGTAGGCCCTTCACGATGCTCAAGTTCCGGACCATGACCCACAGCCCGTCAAACGACAGCCAGGTATGGGCCACACCGGACGATCCCCGTGTCACGCCGCTGGGACGCGTTCTGCGTCAAATGCGCATGGACGAGCTACCGCAGCTCGTCAACGTGCTGAAGGGCGACATGAACCTGGTGGGGCCGCGGCCCGAGCAGCCGGATATCTTCCACCAGCTGAGAGAGGGCATCGACCGCTACGCCGAGCGTCAACTGGTCAGGCCCGGCATCACCGGCTGGGCTCAGGTGAACCAGCCCTATGACCTTTCGTTCTCGGACGTCGAACAAAAGCTACAGTACGATCTCGACTACATCTACCAGCGATCGACCGGTTTCGATCTCCAGATCATTCTGCGCACGGTCCCGGTCGTGTTGACGAGATTCGGAGCCTGGTAGGGCGAAAAGTCCCTCCCCGGCCACAAGTTAGCGTCTCAACTGTTGCCCTCCCGCCACAAGGCCTCTGGGGTGTTGTATCGACGCCACATGCTGGCCGTGTCGAGCCCCAGAGGCCATATTGCCTGTACGCTTTCAGACAGCGCCATTGGGCATTTCATTTGCTGTAAGCCAGGTCGCGGGGATGCCAATCGTCGCGGCATCTCCACCCGAAGCGGCCAGTCCGCGTGGCCGCATCACAGACCCGGCTCGCGATCGGCCTTCGAGGCGACAAGAGAGTACCAAACGCGATGGACAACGACACTCGTCTACCCGTCCCGGCGGACGCTCACAGTTGGCGTGAGGAGAACGGCCGGATGCCGGCCGTTCCGTCGCACGCCAACGGCCGGCGGGGCAGCGGTCCCGACGAGGATATCGATTGGCGGCGCTGGGCGCGGGCGTTCTGGCGTCACAAGTGGTGGATCGTGGCCGCCGTGCTGCTGGGCACGACCCCCTCGTTGTTCGTCGCGAGGAACCAGCGGACCTTCTATCAGGCGACGGTCGACCTGTGGATCAACGAGTCGCAGGACCAGCCATGGCCGATCGAGGTCTCCACGGCGCTGACGCCGGCCGGCCTGGCGGAGGTCATGAGTAGCGGAGCCGTGCTGGAGGCGGTGGTTCGCAAGCTCAAGCTCAACGTACGCCCCGAGCGTCCCGCCGACAGAGCCTTACTCGCCGGCCTCGAGATAACCGACAGTACCGCCTCGGGATTCTACCGGCTCAACGTCGGGGAGGACGGGACGTACGTCCTGCTCGATGAAGCGGGGGACGTGTTACAGCGTGTCGAGCCCGGCGGAGTCATCGGGGAGCCCTTCGGGTTCCGTTGGAAGCTGGCCGCTGCCGACATACCGGCGGGGAGAGAGATCGGCTTTCGGGTGATGCCTCCGGGCTTCGCCGCCAACGCCATGCAGAGCGCCCTGACGATCTTCCAAGGCCAGGATCCGCGGATCTTCAGCGTGAGCTACCACGCGGGCGACTACGGCACGGCCGTGGACGTCATCGACGCGCTGACCGCCGAGTTCACCCGCGTGGCCAGCGACCTCAAGCGCCAGGAGCAGGCCACCCTCGTGCGGACGCTGGCAGCCGCCGTCGATAAAGCGGCGGATTCGCTTCGCATCGCCGAGGCGAACCTCCAGCAGTTCAAAGTTCGCACGGCGACGCGACCCGATCCCACGCCGGGCCCGGTGATCATTCCCGGTGCCGGTGACGCCAGAGCCGTCAGGGCGGGCGATCCGGTCTTCCAGCGCTTCGACGCTCTCGAGTTGGAGCGCGACTCGATCTCACAGGACAGGCAGGTTCTGGCGGAAGTTCTCCAGCAGGTGCGGGCGAGCGGCACGCTGGACGTGGCGCGCCTGGAAGCCACCCCATCGGTGC
>JASFLD010000534.1:0-3613 GCA_050118275.1 Gemmatimonadales bacterium | reverse complement strand
CGCGAAGGTCTCGACCTTCTCACCGAGATCCAGAGACTCGACGGTACTTTGCCAGTGATCGTCATGACCGCCTGGGCCAGCGTGGAGACGGCGGTAGAAGCGATGCGCTGCGGTGCACGCGATTACGTGCAGAAGCCCTGGGACAATGCTCGCCTTTTGGCGACGCTCCGCACGCAGGTAGAGCTTGGCCAAGCGCTGCGCAGAGAGCAGCGCTTGGAAGAGGAGAGCCGACGCCTGCGCCGACAGGGCCTACCGGAGCTCATCGCCGAATCACGAGTGATGGCCCCGGTGCTGGAGATCATGGAGCGGGTGGCGCCCTCAGAGGCGAACGTGCTGATCACCGGCGAGCACGGAACGGGCAAAGACGTAGTCGCCCGCTGGCTACACGCCGCCTCCGACCGCGCCTCGAAGCCGCTAGTGACGATGAATGCCGGTGGCGTCGCCGAGTCGCTGTTCGAGAGCGAACTGTTCGGGCACGTGAAGGGGGCTTACACCGACGCCAAGTCTGACCGAATCGGATGCTTCGAGCTGGCGGATGGAGGAACTCTCTTCCTCGACGAAATCGCAAACGTTCCCCTCAAACAACAAGCGAAGCTGCTGCGCGTGCTCGAGAGCGGCGAATTGCAGCGTGTCGGTTCGTCGAAGACCCGCACCGTCGATGTGCGGGTTCTCTCGGCGACGAACGCGGATATCACGGAACTCGTCGCCGAAGGGGGCTTTCGCGAAGACTTGCTCTATCGCCTCAACACGGTTGAGATTCACCTGCCGCCCCTGCGCGAACGGCGCGACGATATCTCGTTGCTCGCCAGACACTTCCTAAGGCGGCACGCGGAGAAATACGGAAAGCCGGCCCTGCGCTTCGAACCCGACGCGATGCGCGCGCTGTTGGGACATTCGTGGCCTGGCAACGTGCGCGAGCTGGAACACGTTGTCGAGCGATCGGTGCTGATGACTCGGGGTGACAGCGTCCGCGCCGATGACCTCGGCTTGCGCAACGCCAAGGACGGCGGCGCGCAATTGGAGCAGATGAAGTTGGAAGACGCGGAATGCTTCCTGATACAAAAAGCGCTCGACCGTCATGAGGGCAACGTGAGCCACGCGGCGGCAGCGCTTGGACTGAGCCGCAGCGCCCTCTACCGGCGCTTGCAGCGCTACAACCTTCTCAATACCAACACGAACGACGGATGAGGAAGCCTCGGCACGACCAGGGGGTATTGCTGATGACCCTGGCTGCTGGCCTACCCGGCACGATCGTCGCCTTCTATTTCATCTGGTCCGCCGAATGGCGCTCGCACGTGCAGTGGACCCTCAGCCTGCTGCTGGGTGGGTCATGGCTCGGCTTCTCGTTTGCCGTTCGGGAGCGCGTCGTTCGGCCGCTCCAGACCCTGTCGAACATGCTCGCGGGCCTGCGCGAGAGCGACTACTCGATCAAAGCTCGCCGAGCCAGCGTGGAGGATCCGCTCGGCCTGGCTATGCTCGAAGCGAATGTCCTGCGCGATACGCTGCGCGAGCAGCGACTGGGAGCGCTGGAAGCCAGCGCCCTGCTGCGCCGCGTGATGGAAGAGATCAACGTAGCAGTCTTCGCTTTCGACGCCGGGGACCGTTTGAGGCTGGTGAACAGGGAAGGCACCCGACTGCTCGGCCAGCCCGCGGAGCGTCTCACCGGCAGCGAGGCGGATCAACTCGGCCTGGAGCTCTGTCTGCACGCCAAGACGCCCTGCACCCTCGACTTGAGCTTCCAGGGACGCCTCGCCCGCTGGGAAGTAAGACGTACTACCTTCCGTCAGGGCGGAGTACCACACAAACTGCTGGTGCTCACCGATCTGAGTCGAGCCCTACGAGAGGAAGAGCGACAAGCTTGGAAGCGCCTGATTCGTGTCCTCAGTCACGAGATCAACAATTCTCTCGCACCGATCAAGTCGTCCGCCGACAGTCTCCTCACGCTGGCCAGACGTGATCCGACTCCGCCCGATTTCGAGGACGACCTGCGCCAAGGGCTCACGGTGATCTCTGGACGCTCCGAGGCACTGAGCCGCTTCATGGCTTCATACGCCGACTTCGCGCGACTACCGCCACCGACGCCACGACCGGTGGATGTCCGAAGCTGGGTGGAGCGAGTGGCCGAGTTGGAGACCCGGCTTCCCGTCGAGGTCTGTCGAGGCCCGGAAATCACGATCCAGGCGGATGGCGACCAACTGGACCAATTGTTGATCAATCTAGTCAGGAACGCCGTCGACGCCGCGCTGGAGACGGGAGGAAAGGTGGAAGTCGGCTGGGCCCTCGCCAACGGGAAGCTCGACGTCTGGGTCCGCGACGAAGGGCCGGGGCTCTCGGACACGAAGAACCTCTTCGTTCCGTTCTTCAGCACCCGCCCCGGCGGCTCGGGGATCGGGCTCGTACTCAGTCGCCAGATCGCCGAAGCGCACGGCGGCCAACTCGAGTTGGCTAACCGGAGCGATAGCGGCGGTTGTATCGCGACGCTCAGCCTTCCGGCTTACCCCAGCAGCCGCGAACCACTGGACGAACGGTAGGCGGACCGCCTACGGATCACGCCCCCCTCGGTGGCCGAGCGGCCTCGCATCGGATCCGGACCCTGAGACACTCTTGGAGCCGAGCCGACTCGACGCCCGAAGGCCGATCCTGGCCTAATCTGCTGAGCACTCAGCCCGCGTTCCCCCCGGCGCCGTCAGTTCTGCAACTCGAAGCTGACGGTCACTCGCGCCGTGACCGACAGTTGTCCCGGCGAGGTAGGTCCCTCTAGATGACGCGGAGCGGTCGCGGCGCTCTGCACGACGTTCTGTGACATGCCGCTGCCCCGCGAGCCCCACCAAGATCCATACCATGACCACCAACCGTAATGATCTTCGCGGATGGACAGCGGGCGTCCGATCTCCTGACCCAACTCTGAAGCCATCGCCTCCGCCTTCTCCTGCGCCGCCTGCAACGCGAGCGAACGCGCGTGATCGCGGTGTCGACGCAGCTCGGTCGTGCGGAACTCGATTCCGTGCACATAGTTGGCGCCAGCCTCGAGGACGGACGCCAACAGTGCCTCAAACTTCTCTATGTTCCGCAGTCTCACCACAATCGTCTTGCGAACGAAATAGCCGATGAAATTCAGCGCTTCGTGCGTGTCGCGATAGCGGGGCTCGATCTCCAGGTAGTCGGTCTGCAAATACTCCCGTTTCACTCCCTGGCTCTCCGCCGCGGCGAGGACCGCCTCCACCCGACGGTCACTCTCCGACTTCGCCACGTCCAGTTCGGGATCCGATGTCTGAACACCGAGCGTGAGTACGACCTCGTCGGGAGCGACGCGGACTTCTGCTTCGCCCGAGACCGTGATGCTTCGCCCAACGTCCTGCGCCGCCGCCGGCAGCGTGATCAACAGTGACAGAGACAGAAAGGCGCACAACCGTTGGATGATCGCCATCACTCCCTCCTGTGCATGTCCGCCCCCGACCAAGCGGTTCAGTTCGACGCCGAGCCCGCCACTGCCTTTGACGTCCCACGACGACTCTAACCACGCAAGCCGGACGAACCGTAGATCGGCCGCCGTCCCATTCGTGGTCGTCGATCCGCGCGGTGGCGCGTGAAGGCGGCCAGTCCTATTGATACG
>JASFLD010000533.1:0-3615 GCA_050118275.1 Gemmatimonadales bacterium | reverse complement strand
TTGACGTACGGCGCCTCCCACCCATCAAACGGTGGCTCGAGGACCACGATGTCCCCACGCTCCGGAGCTTCGAATCCGGGCAGGCGGACGGGCGTGAACGGCACCTCCGCTCCGTAGACGGCCTTGTTGACCAGTAGCAAATCCCCCACCAGCAGCGTGCTCTCCATCGATCCACTGGAGATTCTGAACGACTCCACCACGAACGTCCGTAGGACGAGGAAGATGAGCACGGCCGCGGAGATCGACTTCACCCACTCCCACAACCAGCGACCGGAGCTTACCGGCCTGTCCTTCGCCGGCGTCCCGCCTTGCCTCTTCCCCCTCAGGCGACTACCCGACGCCCGACTCCGCCGCTTGCTCATGCTTCCCTCCCGGACAACCTTCCGTCCGACGATTAGGACACCGCTCTCGATTCTAATCGTACCGCGCCTACGACCTCAAAGATCCTTCCAGGTCGGCCCGACGCTGAGCCCCTCATTCGCGCCGCAGGACGACGCGGTCTTCGCGCACTCCGACATCGGTGACGAAGTCGGGCAACAAGAATGCCACGGCGTTGGACGGTACGCCGTCCTGCTCCCCACCTTTCAGGCGCGCCAGCAACTGGTCGCGCATCGCGTCGGGTAGCGGCACGACCCCGACCCGCACCTCGTCCACGTAATAGATGCCCCGACCCTTCGTCAGCCCGTCCAGCTCGCCGCGCACCACGACGAGCGCTGTGTCCCCGAACAACGTCACCGCCGGTCCCATTTGCCCTATGTCGGGAACCTCCTTCAGCGCCACGCGACCCGACAACACGAGGCGCTGCTCCTCGATCGCCGTCGACACGTCCGAGATGTAGCTGGGGAAGAACCCTTCCAGGCGATAGCGAATCCACGCATTCAGTTCAGTCGTGCTGAGCGTCGTCTCGCTACTCTCACCCTGTCCCAGCGCGATCACCTTCGCTTCCACCTCGTCCGCCAGCTCGGGGCCGGCCGCTACAGCCATCGCCGTGCTGTCCCCCTCACCGGCTCCGCGGGCGACGAACCGCACGATATCGTCGCGTGCCAGCCATCCGAACAGCGCCAGCGCCACGACGACGATCGCACCGATTCCCACCGCAGTCGCGCAACTACGCATTCACTTCCACCTTCTCATGCCTCTAACGGCACGGAATGGACCACGCTGTAGGCGGCGCCGCTGGGCTTCAGCTGGCTCCTCATGACGTCGACGGCCGCGACGCGGTAAGAGTCCTCGTACGCCAGTTGGCTCACCAGCTCGTCGAAGCCCTCGAAATCCTTCGGCCGCGAGTGCTTGCGCGCCCGCCCCAGTGTCAGGTGTGGATGAAAACGTCGCCGCTCTCGCTCGAAGCCCAGCGCCACGAGCGCCGATTCCACCCGCCCCTGCAAATCGGACAGCGGGGCGCTGACTTCTATGCCGGCCCAGACAACCTGCGGCCGCCGCAAGGTGGGGAAAGCACCGAAGCCGCCCACCGCCAGGTCGAAGGCCTCGACACCACCCCCAGCGTCTTCTACGGCCGCGGAAATGTCGGGCACACGATCCTCGGCTACTTCGCCCAAAAACTTCAATGTCAGGTGAACGTTCTGAGGTGCGATCCAACGCACGGGGAAACGCGACTCGAACAGGGGACGGGCCGCCGCTTCCAATCGGGCCTTTTCCTGCTCACTGAGATTGATCGCTACGAAAACACGCATCCCTAATACCGCAACGGCGGGGTCCGGCCGTTCTTGCCAGGGCCCCGCCCGGCGCTGGCTATCCTGCCCGCCCTCATCCCCAGAACAACTCGATGGCGGCGTTCCGGAAGCCGACGGCGCGGCAGGCTTCAACGATCTCTTGCCGACTGTCCGAGAGGAGACCCTCGAGGTTCCCATCCTCCGGGCGGACCAACGCGATCGCGCCCCCCTCCCCTACGGATTCCACCCGGGCTCGGATTCCAAGCTCGGCAAGCCAGCGCTCGACCTGGAGGCGCCGATCGCTCGCGGCGCTCATCGTCTCGCCTCCCCCGGCTCGGCCAGCTCCCCCGACTCGACTGGCTCGTTCAACGCCCCGCGCCGGTAACCGCTCAGGTCGAGGCAAGCGCGGGCGAACCCCGCGTCCTTGAGAATCCGGATCGCTCGCGCGCGGAATGCTGCATCGACAAAGCGCCAGAGATCTTCTCGATCGACTTCCACGCGCACGAAATCACCGTGATGACGCACCCGTAGCGCCTGCCATTGGGCCAGCGTCCGCAGCCCGGCCTCCGCCGACTCGATTTGGCGCAGCCGGCCTTGGGTCACCGGCAACCCGTACTGGATCCGGCTGGCCAGGCAGGGCGACGCCGGCAAATCCCACGTCGGCAGACCAGCGCGACGCGACAGAGCGCGAATCTCTTCCTTGCTCAACCCGGCTTCCTGGAGCGGCGAGCGGACGCCCAGCTCGCGCGCCGCCTTCAAGCCGGGACGGAAGTCATCCAGATCATCGGCGTTCGAACCGTCCAGAACGACCTGGAACCCTCGCTGGCGCGCGACAGCCGTCAGCCGGGCGAACAGGTCCGCCTTACAGAAATAGCAGCGATCATTCGGGTTCGCTGCATAGTGAGGATCGTCGAGTTCGTGCGTCTCGATTTCCAGGTGAGGCAACCCGATGGAGCGGGCGACGCGCACCGCGACCTCGCGCTGCACAGCGGGATACGACGGCGAGCGCCCGGTAACGGCCAGCACACGTCGATCCCCTAGGGCAGCGAGCGATGCCTTGGCCAGGTACGCGGAATCGACGCCGCCGCTGTACCCGATCACTACCGAGCCACACTGACGCAGCAGCGCGTGGAGCATCCGCTCCTTCTGCACGAGGTCTTCCGTCTTCGGTGCCATTCGTCGCATCGTTGTTGTACTCGCTGGATAATAGTCGGGACCGGGGTGCCTGGCCAGCGACCCACGCGCACTCATCCCGCCGCCATGCGCAACCTCACACCCGCGCTTCGATCCTTCAGCCTCATTGTCGTCATCGCCCAGCAGCGACCGGCATCAAGCGGGGCGATGCGGCCGTGTGACGAAGCAGACGAGGCTCGCGACCACGTTCAGCCACCGTGCCCGCTTGTGCAGTAAGGGCAGGGCTGCTATTTTGGTTTTGTAGTAAGTATTACTAGTAGTCCCCTCCCCCCGGACCACTCCGATACATCGCCCCGCAGCCCGCAGCGATGAAGCGTTTTTCCCGCCGGCGGCCCTCCGAGGGGGCCAGTCTCATGATACAAGACTCGATCGCCTACCGGCCTGGCCCGAACCGCTCCATGATGCGGGCCAAGTACCTTTCTGCCCTGGCTCTGATTGCCGTTCTAGCCCTCGGTGAATACGTCGTGACCGACCATCTCATCGAGGCGCAAGAGCACCATGCGCGGTTCTTAGAGCAGAGCGCACGCCAGCGCATACTCCTGGAGCGTATCGCCTTGTCGAGCCAGCAGCTGATTTCCGCGTCCGAACCGGAACTCCGCGATCAGATCCGCCTCACGCTGCGGGGGGAACTCGGTGAGATGCGCGCGACCCACGCCGCGATGGTCCGGTCGATCGTCAGCCACGAAGACCTCGTCGGAACGGTGAGACATAGTCGGGCGGGGCATACGGACCAACCGTTCAGGCTGGGGAC
>JASFLD010000532.1:0-3625 GCA_050118275.1 Gemmatimonadales bacterium | reverse complement strand
TGGTTGAAGCCTTGAAACGCGCCGAGATCGCGAAGAGTGCCGGGCGCTATGGCACGCTCTTCCAGGGAACGCTGATACCCGAGGTCGTCGGGTACGAAGGGGTCGAGTTGGGGCGCTTCGAGGTCACACGTGCCCAGTTCGCCGAATTCGATCCCGGCTATTCGTATGAGGCGGGTACCGAGAACTTTCCGGTGAACGGAATCGACTTCGATCAAGCTCGGGCCTACGTGGCCTGGCTTTCCGAGCTCACCGGCCAGCCGTACCGGCTGATCAGGGCCAGCGAGGCAAAGAAGATCTATCCTGACAAGGGAGCAGGGAACACGCTCGATTACTGGGCCGGATACGCACCGAACCCCGACGATGCGGCCGAATTGGCGGCAGCGATCGCCGAGCTGCCAGGCGCCGCTCCGTTGCTGAGGCCAGTGGGCAGTTTCCCGGGGCGCGGTCACGGAGCGCTCGTGTTCGATCTGGGCGGCAACGTCGCCGAGTGGGTCGTCGACGATGGCGGGCGCGGCCGGCCGCTGGGTGGAAGCGCTGACCTGCCGGCCGACGTAAAGACGCGAGGAAGGGTGGCAGGGGAGGCGTATCGCGGACTACGTGTCGCCCGGGGCAGAGTCGATAGGTGACTGCTGACATTGACGTCGCTGCCGCTCGCAAGGCGATATCGCGCATCGCTGTGGAGACGCCCGCGGTTCAAGCTCCGGAGCTGAGTGCCAAGAGCGGGGCGCATGTCTGGCTGAAGTTGGAGAACCTGCAGGTGACGGGTTCGTTCAAGCTGCGTGGAGCTGCCAACAAGATGCTCTCGCTTTCGGCTGGGCAGCGAGAGCGGGGCGTCGTGACCTGCTCGAGCGGCAACCACGGCCGGGCCGTGGCGTATGTCGCCGATATGCTGGACATTCCGGCGACGGTTTGTGTGCCGGATTGGGTTGATCCGACAAAGCTTCGTGCCATACGACGCCATCGTGCCGAGACGATTCTCCACGGTCGTAGCTACGATGAGGCGGAGGAGAGGTCATACCAGATCCAACGCGAGCGAGGTCTAGCCTACGTTCACCCCTTCGACGACCCTCAGATCATAGCGGGACAGGGCACCATCGGGCTCGAACTGTTGGAGCAAGTGCCGATGCTCGACACGGTGGTCGTGCCGCTCTCGGGGGGCGGTCTGATCAGCGGCATCACGGTAGCCCTGAAGAGGGAAGAGCCATTGATTCGCGTCGTCGCCGTCTCGGCGTCCAACGCTCGTGTCATGCACGAGAGTTTGGAGGTCGGGCACCCAATCGTCTTTCCGGAAGCCGAAACGATCGCCAGCGCTCTCTCGGGGGGCATCGATCTTAACAACCGCTACACCTTCCGCTTGGTGCGGGATCTGGTGGACGAGTACCTGCTGGTCTCGGAGGACGAGATACGCCAGGCGATGGCGTTCGCCCTCACGGAGCACAAGTTGGTAGTGGAGGGAGGTGGCGCAGTCGGTATTGCCGCGCTGCTTTCCGGACGCTTCGCCGGGAGCGGAGAAATCACCGCAGTCGTCGTCAGTGGAGGCAACATAGAGGCAGGACTGCTGGCAGACGTGGTCGCGTCGTGCGCGGACCACCAGCCGGGTCGGGACGGCTAGATGCCCGGCTCGAGTGAGCGGCGGTTGAAGGTGCCATGCTGTCGCGTTGGCTTGGCCTGTGTGCTGGCGTTTTCGATTCCGCCGGACGCGAAGGCGCAAGAGAGCGTCGCAAGCACGCCGGAGGTTTTCCGTCGCTATGCGGGAGGCGCAGCGAAGCTGGAGGTCGTCGAGGTCGGAGCGGCCGGGAGGGCCGAGGTCGGGTCCGGGTTCTACGTCACAGCGGATGGACACGTGATGACGAACTACCACGTCGTCGCGAAGCTGGTCCACGATCCGGAGCGGTATCGCATCGATCTGGTCGAGTCCACGGGTGAACGGCGATCCGTCACGATCATTGGGGTCGATGTCGTACACGATCTGGCGGTCGTGCGGACCGAACATCGGCCCGAGCGGCATTTCGATCTCAGACCCGTCTCCGTTGCGCGGGGCGAGCGCCTCTACGCACTTGGCAATCCAGCCGATCTGGGGCTCAGTATTGTCGAGGGCACGTACAATGGCCTGCTGGAGCACACGCTGTACGATCGAATCCACTTCACCGGGTCGTTGAACCCCGGTATGAGCGGCGGCCCGGCGATCACCGAACGAGGTGAGGTGGTCGGCGTCAATGTTTCGACGGCTGGAAATCAGTTGAGTTTCCTCGTCCCGGCCGCCCGCGCGCGGGCCCTGCTGAATTCCGTTCTGGCGCCTGAGTACGTGCCGCCGCCCGACTTTCTTCCCGTCGTCGGCGCACAGATCAGGGAATATCAGAATCAGTACCTTGGATCGCTGTTCGTCGATTCGGTTCAGACGATCGTGATCGAGGGCTATCGGCTTCCGACCAAGCCGGCTGACTTCTTCAACTGTTGGGGGGACGTCGTCTCGAGCGAGGAAGACTCCTACGAGATGCGCGTGCATAGCTGCTCCACGGATGACTACATCTTCATTTCACGCGACCACTCGGCGGGGATATTCGAATTCGGGCATCAGGTTCTGAGTAGCAGAGAACTGAATACCTTCCAGTTTTTCTCGCTCTACTCCGACGAGTTTCAGACGGCTGATCGATACCTGCACGGACGCGAATACGATGTCACCGGCTTCCGGTGCAGTGGCGAGAACATAAGACACGAGGCGCTGAAGTTCCGAGCGGTGTACTGCGTGCGCCGCTACAAGAAGTACGAGGGTTTGTATGATGTGATCTTCAAGCTGGCGGCGCTTGGCCGCGGGCACAGCGGTTTGATCAGCAGCCTTACGATGTCCGGCGTGAGCTTCGAGAATGCCATGCGGATCTCCCGCGACTACATGGAGAGCATAACGTGGGAACCGTAGTCTTTGTGGAAGTGCTCGATCGTCGGGGCGGGGTGCGGAGCCGGACCGCAGTCGCTGATTTGCCGACCACGATCGGGCGTGCGTATACCAACGCTCTGATATTGGATGATCGCTTCGTTTGCCCTGAGCACGCGCGCCTGGTGCGCGATGATCAGGGTTGGCTGGCTTTGGAGGATCTGGACAGTGTGAATGGGATTTACGAGGCGGGGCGGCGGGAGCGGATGAGGCGAGTTGTCATCCGATCGGGGACCGTCGTCCGAGTCGGCCAGACGCGTCTGCGCTTCATTCATCCCGAGACGGCCGTACCGAACGCGGTACCTGACAACGCCGCGGATCCGGGTATCGAGCGTCTTGCGCGATCGAGGCGGGTCGTCGTCGCGCTGGTGACTGCTCTTACAGCCTGGTTGGCCCTCTCGACATACCTCGGGTCATATGAGGGGAATACGGCAGCCGATGTAATCGGCGTGGTCATAGGTGTGCTGCTACTGCTGGTGCTCTGGGCCGGCGCGTGGGCGGTCCCGTCAAGGATTGTCGTACAGCGCTTCGAGTTCGTCCCCCATCTAGCGGTGGTGGCTGCGATCGTGCTGTCAGCCACGCTCTACGGCCAGGCGAGCGACTACTTGTTGTTCTTGTTTCCCAGGACTGGTTTAGCGGGCGTCCTGGTCGTGTTCGGGTTGCTGCTCGGTGTACTGTTGATATACGGGCACC
>JASFLD010000531.1:0-3626 GCA_050118275.1 Gemmatimonadales bacterium | reverse complement strand
GCTGGGGACGCAGTTACACCTCTATGCCGCATCCGTAGATTCCCTAATCTCAGCGCCTACGGAACTGCTCGTACCCGAGAATCCACACCTTCGACACGTGCTGGTCGAGACCTCCGGCGGCACGGCGGAGCTGCTGGAAGCGGTGATCGAAGACCTGATGCGAACGACCGATGCCGACCTTCGTCGCTCGGTGACGATCGCCCGGGCGATGTTCGCGGGGAAGTTGGTCAGCCTCCTGCTGCTGGGATTGCTGCTGTTCGAACCGATGGTCGCACGCATCCTGTACAAACGCGACATGTTGCTGAAGGCCAATCAGGAACTGGCACGCGTATCGGCCACCGACGGTCTGACACAGGCGGCCAATCGCAGGGCATTCGAGGAGCGATTGGACGAGGAGTGGCGTCGCGCCTCCCGGGACGCCGTGCCGCTGACCCTGCTGATGATCGACATAGACCATTTCAAGGCCTACAACGACCGCTACGGGCATCAGGCCGGCGACGAATGCCTGAAGCTAATCACCCGCGACTTCCGGATACGGCTACGACGCCCTGCCGACTTCCTGGCGCGCTACGGCGGCGAGGAGTTCGCGATTATCTTGCCGGATACCGACCTGAGCGGCGCTCTGGTCGTCGCCGAGGACCTGCGGCGTCGCACCATGGCACTGGAGATCGCGCACGGCGCATCCCCGGTGGCGGGTGTAGTCACGCTGAGCATCGGCGTCGCCGAGGCGGAACCGGCGGCGAACAACTGGAGTGCAACGGATCTCGTAGCGGCTTCGGACCGCGCGTTGTATCGGGCCAAGCGGCTCGGTCGGAACCGGGTGATCACGACCACAATCGGCCCGCATGACGGTGGCGCCGACGATGGTCGGGGGTCAGGCCAGATCGAGGAACAGCAGAACGCGGGACTTCACGAGCTGATCCCGACTTCCACCCGGCCCATGCTTCAACCCTGAAATCGAACCCGCACCGGGCTGCTTCCGGCGGTTCCATCGAGTGGCGCGCGAAGCCGCCACACAGAATCCGCCGCGGGATCAGCTCGGCGGTCCGAGACAGCGGTTGTCCCGCTGTACCGAAGATCCTGCCTAATACCCGCGATGGCCAGCACGCGCCGCAACGGTGCGTTGTTCCGTCGACAAACGCTGGAACTGGATGAGACTTCTCTCCAGCCAGGGCACCCTCCGGCGTGGCAGCAGAGCGTTCGTCGGTCCATCATATTTCAACGTGCTCGCCGATACGGCGGGTCCAGCAGCAGGCGCCAGAACCACGTGACCCTCGTTGGGAACCACGTCCGTGGCCCCCGTCGGCTTTCCCAAGATCGCCGTCGCGTTCACATTACCGTCGTCGCCACCCAACGAGCTCAGGAACACCTCGATCGTCACGGAGTTGGCGCTGAAGACCGGTGTGGTCACGCCGGTGATGACCCCCACGCTATCGTTCAGTATCTCGGCGATAGGGTAACGTCCGGCATCGTCCGCGTCGAGGGCGACGAAATGATCGACCCCAAGCCCCGTGGACCCGCCGGCGCGGTCAATCAGCGAAGCCACGCCGGTCGCCGGGTCCTGGTCGGTATCGATCTCGACATAACCGAAAATAGACCTGGCATCGTCGACGAGGTCGGAGAACACCGAATCCGTGAACTCGATGTAGATGACGAGCGATTCACCCACTGCGAGCCCGCCAAACCGGGTGATGTTCGGGATCGCCGATCCACCAACCGAAGCGGCGTCACTCACGGGGTCGAGGACCGGTTCCACGCCAACGCCGGTCACCTCGATGGGGGCAAGTCCACTAACGCCAGCCCTCACGGTGTTGGCGCCGACATTGGGTCCGAGGGCGAGAGAGGTCTCCGCGAAACCGCTGGCACGCGTCTGAGAAGCCGTCGGGTCGACGCCGCCGCCGCCGGTCACGATCTGCCAGGTCACGGTCACGTCCGGGGCCGCGTTGCCGTATTGGTCTCTCACTTTTACCGCTATGGGTCCGACCAGCGGCTGGCCCACCGTGCCGGCGTACATGCCCGGAGTCGTCACGACGGTGGGTGGTCCCGCCTGGGCCGTGACGACGAATGAAACGGGGCTCGCCGAGGCGGACACGATCCTCGCGCTCGCGGTGTGCGAACCCGGAACGGTCCCGAGGGTCCAGGTCGCCTCAGCCTCGCCGTCTTCATCGCTGATCGCCACGGCCAGCCCGACACCCGAAATCGCGCCAGCGGTCACGTTGGGCACCGCCGAAGCGGCTATCGAACCACCGCCGCTCTCCACCACGAACTCGACGTTCACGTCGCTCACCGGTCGCCCCTTGGCGTCGGTGACACGAACTGCGATCGCCTCGGGCAACGCCTGCCCAACTGTACCGACCTGGTTGTCGCCGGAGATCTTCGTGAGCGTGGTCGGCGGGCCTGGTGTCTCCGGACCCGTGCCACCGTCACTACCGCAGCCGACGACAGCGAGCAAGAGGATGAGCGGAAGCGAAATCCGAGCGCTCTGCATGAGGACCTCCAGCAGTACACACGTCCTCGGCTTGTCCTGACCGTCAGGCCCGGAGGTTCGCCGAAGTCAGGAAGCCGCTACAACAAGGTTGGGGCGCGCGAATCGCTGTAGCAGCGGGCACGGCACGCTTGCCGAGCTCTCGCCAGCCGATGCACTCAGTTACATGATGCGTCATCAATCGAGCTCGAGGCAACAGTACAAGAAATCGCGGACAGATGACGGTCCGAGTCGGGCCAAGACTGGCGGGCGCTGTCGCTTGCCTGTTCTCGCTCCGGTGTCAGCCGAGCGATCGGACCCAGCTCTGGCGAAATGAGGTCCAATCTCTGCGCACCCGCGTTGCGTATCCGCCGGGCAACAGGCACAGACCCTGTAGCGACCAGGCCGAGAGTACCGGCGCATGCTCATCTGGGCTTGGCAAATGGAGCGACAGGGGTGCGGCGTCTGTCTGCCGACGGTTAACCGGTTGCTACCTACAAGACATTCATGACGCGGTGGCACCGCGGCATGACTCGGTATCCGCGCGCGGTGGTGAGCCCGCAGTCGCAGTCGGGCGGAGTGCCCTTCTAGCTCGAGAGTTGATCTCCGGCTTCAGCGAGACACCTTTGACCCGCGGCTGCGCCCGCTGGCTAACGGAATCAGAGCACGTTGCGATCCGGCCCGCGATATCTGCCCATTGGCGTAGAGCCCGTCGCGTCCCGCGCAGCGCGCTAGCTGCCGTCTGCGCGCGGCCACGCCAGCTGAGCTTTCACCGTTGAGACCAGCAGGTCAGGTGTCACCACCGGCTTCCCAACTTCTCCGATCCCTTCGCTGGTGTAGACAAGCGACGATACGAATCGAATCGCGGCGCAGCTGATAGTACACTGCGTAGGGAAAGCGATGCAGCAACGCACGACGAACATCGCGATGCACGATGGGGAATGCCTTGGGGTTCTCGCGGATCAGTCCGAGCGTTGCTGTCAGGGTCTCTTCAAATGCGACCCCGAGGCCCGGCTTGTGGTCTTCATACCAACTTCGTGCCCGGGCGATCTCAGCCGCAGCCTCGGAACGGAGTGAGACTCTCAACCGCTACTTACGGTCACGCAGCCGGATCTGGAGTTCATCCCAAGCCACGTCCGGCTCTTGGGGATCTTGACCGAGC
>JASFLD010000530.1:0-3629 GCA_050118275.1 Gemmatimonadales bacterium | reverse complement strand
TTTGCGCGCGCCGCGGATCACGCGCCGCAAATCGTACGCCCCCACCGCAAGACCCGCCATAAACGCCATGAGCAGAACGCCGAGATTCTGGAAGAGGACGCCGCTCCTGGCCTGGTAGTGCAGTATCACCACGGTTTCCAGCACCATTCCCGCAAATCCCGCAAGACCGACCAGCACCAACCGCTTTCCACCGACGCTACGGCGCGCGAGCAGAACGAAAACAAGAGCAAAGGCGATCACAATCGCCCCGCGCGCGACCATCCCGGCATGGTCCGCAGGTGGTTCCCAATTGGCCAACCCGAGCATGAACTTCGACAGCCACACCATAGTGGAGTAGCGGTATGCGATCGGGTAGGCGTCTGTGTTTTCGGGGACGGCGGCGCCTTCCAGGCGCTCGGCGATGGAGAAAAAGCGATCATTCGTATACAGGTACTCGACGTATTCGGGGGTAACCAAACGCGTGTCGAGTCGGCGTGCCGCCAACCGCTGCGCCAGCCGCTCAGCGTCGCGCTCGAGATGGCGGTCGGCGGCGATCACGATGTTTGTGGCGCCGGGAAGAACGACGACGTCCTCGAAGGATGATCGCAGTGCGCGGTAGATGCTGGCATTTCGGTACGTCATTGCGCGAGTCCACAGGTTCTCCGACGACGTTAGACGGAACGCGAGTACGCCGTCGGGATTGAGCGCGCGCGCGCAGTCGGCATAGAACTCTTTTGTGTAGAAACGATTGCTCTGCCCGGTTGTGGGACTGGGTGTGGCGACCAGGACGGCGTCGTATCCCGCCGCACCGCGCAGGAAGAGGCGCGGGTCGGTTCGGTGGATCGCGACTCTCGGATCGTGCAGAGCGGTGCGCAGCGCCTCGGGCATGTACACGTTGGCTACGTCCAAAATCACCGGATTGAGTTCGACGTAGTCGACACGTTGGGGCTCGAGTTTGAGGATCTCTTGCAGCAGGCCCTCGATTCCTCCGCCGAGGAGGAGGACGCGGTGCGGATCGCTCACATACGCGAGTGGGAGGTGGACGAGCTCCTCGGCTGCGGGGCTCTGGGATTCGCACGCAATAACGTCGTTGTCGAAGACGATGGTCTGCCCTCCCCGCTGCGCGACGGTGATGCGTCCGTAGGGGGAGTCGCGGGAGTCGACTACATCGGGGTGGTTGATGCGCGTGAGTTGATGGTCGAGCTGAGCGGCCTGCGTCAAAGCAAGCGCGAACAACAACGTGACGATGCCCGCCGGCACGGCGTGGGGACGCGGGAGCTGTCGGGACCACAGGACGGTGGTCAGGGCGGCGAGCCCGCACAGGAGCGCGATGGAGAGGTTCGGTACGCCCAGGGCGAGCAGCACCGTGGACGCCAATCCACCCACGAGGCCGCCGGCACTCTCGATGGCGTATGCCATAGCGAGAACGCGCGACTCGGTGACGTAGAGCTTGGCCGCCCATTGGAACAAGAGCCCCAGGAGGACTCCGATCGGCAGCAGGGCGACCAGCATGGCCGCGATCTGTGCGCCGAAGGGGAGAAAGGCCCCGGGAATACCGCCGAAGATCACTCGTATACAGCGGATGAAAACGAGGTCGGCGCCCATCAGCACGGCGAACACGACGAACAACCAGCCGACCATGCTCGGTGCCGGGACGTAACGGCGGCGGCCGATGAGGGCGCCGGTCGCCGTCCACAACAACCAGACACCCATGGCCAGAATGTAAATCAATTCCACGCCGTAGAACGCCACGTTGAGTTCGCGCAGTACGACGACCTGTCCCAGGATGGAGACGAACCCGATGATGAAGAGGTAGAGAGTCACGCCGATGGCCTAGGGGACGGCGTCCTCGAGATCACTCTCGCTAAACGCTTCCGCGCGGAAGGTGTAGAACGTCGCGCCGGCCCTCCACGCGTCGGCGGGAAGCCCCGCCTTGCGGCACAGGTGGGCGAGCATCTCGTCGCGTCCCCAACCCTGTTCCACGGCTACCGACGGCAGGAAGACGGCGGACTGGCCGTCCTTCTCGAGCAGCACACCGTCGCGGCCGACGACGATGTCCTGGTGCGTCGCGACGCGCTCGAACGGCGTGAGCAGGGAAACCTCGATGTCGATGTTCGCCAGCTCCGGCAACGTTACCGGGTCGAAACGGCGGTCGTTGAAGGCGGCCTGGAGGGCGCAGTACCCCACCACTTGCGCCAGGGGAAGGTCGGCCGACATGCGGCCGATGCAGCCACGCAGCCGGCCGTGCTTCCTGAGGGTGACGAACGCCCCCTGTTTGCGCGCCAGCGCGCCGGTGGAACGCAAGAGCGGAGTGGTCTCGGTGGTAAGGAAACGCTCGATCGTCGAGCGGGCTTCGCGTAGCAGCGTTCGTTTGTCATCGTCGTCGAGGGGACTGTCGTCGCTCGAGCGAACCTCGCCTTCCACGGGCGCCACTGTACCCTCTGCGTCGTCGCCGGCGTCGAAGACCACGGCACCGTACCCCACCACGCGCGTGCGGTCGCCCACGGAACAGTCGCCGGAATTGGCGTAGCTCACGACGCTTGCGTGCGTCGCGCCGAGCGCCCGCGCTGCGAAGGTGGCGGCGATAATCGGCCCGGCGCCGCAGGCACGCGTGCGCAGGTTGGGGATGTTACCCATCGGTGCCCGCAAGGCGGCGTCGAGATTGTCGGTATCGAATCGGGTGATCGCCGCGAGCGTGGCCCGGACGACGCGGACGGCGTCGTCATAGGAGGGATAGTGAGAGAGGTCGGAGCTGGCAACGACGAGCGCCCGACGCCCGGCAAGCACTCGCGCCAGCGCGTCCCCGAAACGCCGGCACAGGTCGAGGTCGGAAGCGCCCACCACGGCGGCCACAATGGAGGCGGCTGGGAAGAGTCGTTGCACGAAGGGAACCTGAACCTCCACCGAGTGTTCCTGCCGGTGCACGGCGGGTTCGAAGGTGAAGTCGTCGTCGAGTGCAACCAGCCGCTCCGCCAGCTCGCGATCGATCGGTGTCACTCCCAGCGGTGTCTGGTATCCATCACCGAGGTAAACGGAGACACCGCTGAATCCGCCGGTGGTATGGTTGGTGCCCAGGAGCACCACGACGTCATACTCGAAGTTCGCCGCCTGTCTGAAAGCGTCGGCCGCGATCTGGCCCGAGTATATGTATCCGGCGTGCGGAGCGACGAGCGCGATGGGGCGCTCGGTCGACGCGTCGAGTGCGTCAGCAACAAAGGAGTCCACCGCCTTCGCCAGCTTCGTCGCGTCGAAAGGATAGAACTGCCCGGCGACGGCGGCAGGACGGATGCCCCCGTCCCTGCTCGACGCCACCGCGTCCAGGCCGCCGGCGAGAAGGAACAGCGCACACAGCACGGCACGTCTTGTCAGTCCCACTGTGGTTTCTCCCATACGCCCGCGATCGCCTCGCCGCACTTCGCACAGCGACCGTCGGTGACGAGGTTCTCACGCACGAAGAAACCCGTGCGCCGGATGACAATGCTTCCGCACCCGGGGCAATAGGTGTTGTTGCCTTCATGTCCGGGAACGTTACCGACGTAGGGAAAGTGCATGCCATTTGTCCTGGCGATATCGTAGGCCCGCTCGAGCGTGTCGACCGGGGTGGGAGGGAGGTTGAGCAACTGGTAGTCGGGATGAAAGCGGGTGAAGTG
>JASFLD010000529.1:0-3631 GCA_050118275.1 Gemmatimonadales bacterium | reverse complement strand
AATGTCCTGACGCTCCTGCGGCGACATGGTGACCCGCAATGCCTCGGCGATCTTGCGGGCGATCTCGTCCTGAACCTCGAAGACGTCTTCCATCTCGCGGTCGTAGCGCTCCGACCAGATGGGAAAGTCGGTGTGTGTATCGACGAGCTGGGTATTGATGCGCAGCCGGTTGCCGGCCCGCCGCAGGCTGCCGGTCAGGACGTAGGCGGCATTGAGCTGCTGGCCGACCTGGGTGGGCGTCGCCGACTTGTCGCGATAGGACAGGACCGTCGCCCGCGAGAAGATGTTGAGACCCTTGATCTTGGAGAGCTCGGTGATGATGTCCTCGGTGACCCCGTCACGGAAGTACTCGTCCTCCGCCACGCCGCTGAGATTCTCGAAGTAGAGAACGGCGATCGAGCGCGGTTTCTGATCGGCTGGCCGACCGGGGCCCGAGTCCTCGGAAACGACGCGGGGACGCGACCCGGAGTCGAGATCGCGCCTCAGGCGAATCAGATCGGTCTTGAGATCGGTCGCCGACTGGTAGCGCAGGTTACGGTCCTTCTCGAGCGCCTTTGCGAGGATGCGGTTGAGCTCCTCGGGCAGTGCCGGGTTGGTCTGGGTGGCCGGCGGTGGCTCGTGGTTGAGGATGGCCGCGTACACGACCGCCGAGGTTTCTCCCCGGAACGGCAAGCTGCCGGTTGCCATCTGGTACAGCACCGTGCCGAGGGAGAAAAGATCCGTGCGCGCGTCGGTCATGCGACCGCGCGCTTGCTCGGGCGACATATAGGAAACGGTACCGAGCGTCGTGCCGGCGACCGTGAGCTCGTCGGCCTGGGGGAGCGTCAACATCTGCGAACCCTCGTCCTCTGTAGCCGCGCGCCGGGGTTGCTCGATCTTGGCCAAACCGAAGTCGAGGATCTTGGCCTCGCCGCGCTCGTTGACGAAGATGTTCGCCGGCTTGATGTCACGGTGCACGATGCCTTTCGAGTGCGCCGACTCGAGCGCATCGGCAACCTGGATGGCCAACTCGATCAGTTGGCCGACCTCCAGCGGACCCGACTGGATCATCTCCCGGAGAATCTTGCCCTCGAGCAGCTCCATGACGATGAAATGCCGCCGCTCGTGCTGTTCGATGGCGTAGACGGTGCAGATGTTGGGATGATTCAGGGCCGACGCCGCCCGCGCCTCCCGCTGGAAGCGCTCGAGCGAGGGCGCGTCCTGCGCCAGGTCCGCCGGCAGGAATTTGAGCGCCACCTTGCGCCCGAGCGTGGTGTCCTCGGCCTCGTAGACGATGCCCATTCCACCGCTGCCCAGCTTGCGGGTCACCGCATAGTGCGAGATCGACTGACCGACGAGGGATTCCACAGCTGCCGTCACCTGGGATATCGGGCTGGCTCGAAGGCCCCGATGCTATCACGCAGATCGGATCGGTAGCGGCCCCCGGCCGCGAGCGCGCCGGCGGCCGAGGGGATGGTCAACCCGACGAAATGACCTTCGGGCAGAATGTCAAAGACACGCCGCCCGCCGGAAAGGTGGCCTCCCGCGAGGTCGAACGGAACGAGCTCCGGGCTCGTGAACGTGATGCCCGCTGTGGTCGCGCGCGCCGAGGTGCAAGCGTCGACGGATGCCTGCACCTACGGCGTCCACGGCTCCGCCTCGACGATCACCTGATCTCTGACGATGCGCGCGCCGGTGACGCGTAGATCGGGGAGATTCAGGCGGGCCGCGTCCGCGTCGCCACTCAGCCAACCGAGGAGAGCGACGGGGAAGCCGACTTGGCCGATCCGCAGCGTCGCCCCATCGGCAAACGCCAGAGCGCCGTCGACCGCTCGCGGCGCGCCGCGCACACCCAGGTAGCGCTCGCCGCTGACCAGGAAGGGGACCGTCTGGCGCAACCTGGACAACCCGTCGCGTGCGCCCTGAGACAGGGCAGACTCGTCGATCGCGGAAAGGTCGAACACACCGCCGACCTCGATCTCGCCGTCCTGCACCCGCCCTTCGAGGCCGCGGCTGACGCGCAGGAACTCGCGTCCGTCACGTTCCGCCATCAGCTCCTCGGTGGCCAGGCGCGCGAGGTCTTCGCCATCGACGGTGACGCTGCCCTCGCGCTGGAGCCGCCGCAACAAGGCGTCAGCGTCCTCTTCGGGGCCGGATTGCGGCGCGCCCGACGGTTCATCAGGCCGCCTCTCTGTCGGCTCATCCAACTGCCCCGCCCGCGGATACCATGCCGGCACAGAGCCGCCCTGAGACCATACGTATGCCGTTGCCGCCCCGCCGAGCACGACGAGCAGCAACAACAGCCGCACCATTCGCTTGAGGTTCATCGCTTTCGCCTCGAGGGAATCGCCCTGCTGCTGATTCTAGTCGGGCGGCGCCATGCGATCACGGATCGTGGCGTCCCACCCATCACTGGACCGCATGCGGCTCTCCTCATCAATATCAATGGGACGCCGCTTCTCCCAACGGCTCCCCGGCCAGAAACGCCTCGGCGATGAGGCTCGCGGTGATCCGGTGGGCTGCGGCGTTGGGATGGTGATCCTCCTGGCTTACCCACCAGTCGTAGTAAGGGTGGTCGGCGAGGTGCGGCAGCACCTCGATGAAGGTGATGCCGTGCCGTTGCGCGGCCTGCGAAACCAGGTAGCGGGCCTGCGTGTAAAAGCCCAGATCGGCCTCGTCCTCGAGAAGGTAAGGAAAGAACACCACGATGCCGCGCTGCGCCTTCTCCATCGCCGCCATCACCTTGCGCAGCGAATCGAGGCCGCGGCCGAGCAGCTCGCCGGGCTGGTAGAGGCTGGCGAGATACTCGAGCTGGTTCTCGCGCTGCCCCGAGTACTTGAACTTCAACAGCGTGTTGGCGAGATCCGCCACCTGTGAGTAACGCGCCGCGCCCGCCAGCCACCACCATTCACGGTCGTATCGGCGGCCGAGCGCGGCGTGGCGATCGTAGTAGGCGTAGAGAGTCTCCGGAGAGGCAAAATCGTTGAGGACGAAGCCATAGACGATCGCGTCGGGTTCGAACGACGGCACGCGGGCGCGCAGCCGACGGGCGGCGGTGGTGACGTCGGCACCGCCGTCGCCGAAGTTGAGCCCTTCGACGTGCACCTGCGACCATGCCTCGTCGAGCCGGCGCACGACGATGTTCGAGAACCGGTCCTCTTCCGCGACACCGGATCCGAACGTGTACGAGTCGCCGACGAACGCGATGCGCACGACGCCGAGCGGCTTGGCGAGCTCGTGGTCGTCGTCGCGGTAGCCCATCGCGTTGCGCCGCACAGGAGGTTCCGGTCCCGGTGGCGCCGGCCCGACGGCGCGGGTGAGGACCTCGCCGGCGGCCAGTCCGACGACCAGCCCCAAGATCACGGCCAGCACGTTGCCGGCACGCTTGCTCCACGGCCGTTTCAAGAGCCCGTCCTTTCCCCGATTGCGGCGCCCCATGCGCTGCGCCGAGTAGGCTCGCGAAGAGCAGCCCGGGGATCTCGCAGCGGTCACCGGCCTTACCGTGCGCGGTGACCGCTACCCGCGGAAAACGACTCGACGATGATTGTAGGCGGCGAAGCGGCGACGTTGCAGCGCAGACCGGGCTAATCTTCGTCCCCATCGGCTTGATACATTTCCTCGAGTGACCGTCCGAGCTTCCATCGGGCGGTAA